>NZ_JBFSUX010000001.1:0-235797 GCF_041467595.1 Vibrio sp. 10N.247.311.13
AAGGGTATGAACTCGCTAAGTCTCTTGATTAACCAGACTTGTGATCAAGAGACAGCCTATTAAGGAGCCTCTAGTATCAATATTTTTCAAAGTAGTTGTTTGAAATTCTAGGAGAGCACGCGGAGCTTACGAATGTAAGTGAGCATGCTCGACAACGTAATACCCAAAAAAACAAAAAAAGCTCCCAACAGGAGCCTTTCAAATCGTATTTTTCAATCAAATAGCTTTAGTTCAAGGAAAAGGCGCGGAGTTTACGAATGTAAATGAGCACCTTTGACACAGAAATTAAGCTATTTGAGCCAGAAAAATTAAGCGTAAACAGGTAGACGCTTACAGATCTCTAGTACTTTTGCTTTAGTCGCTTCGATAACAGACTCATCACCCATGTTATCTAGGATGTCACAGATCCAACCTGCTAGCTCTTTCGCGTCTGCTTCTGAGAAACCGCGACGAGTGATAGAAGGAGAACCGATACGGATACCTGAAGTAACGAATGGGCTACGTGGGTCGTTTGGTACTGAGTTCTTGTTTACAGTGATGTTTGCTGCACCTAGTGCTGCATCTGCTTCTTTACCTGTGATGTCTTTGTTGATTAGGTCAACTAGGAACAGGTGGTTCTCTGTAGAACCTGAAACGATGTTGTAACCACGAGCTAGGAATTCAGCAACCATTGCTTTTGCGTTAGCAACAACGCGTGCTTGGTATTCTTTGAACTCTGGCTCTAGAGCTTCTTTGAACGCTACTGCTTTACCAGCGATAACGTGCATTAGAGGACCACCTTGGCCGCCTGGGAATACTGCTGAGTTCAGCTTCTTGTAAAGATCTTCGCCTTCGTTAGAAAGGATTAGACCACCACGAGGACCCGCAAGCGTTTTGTGCGTCGTTGTAGTTACTACGTGAGCGTGTGGCACTGGGTTCGGGTAAACGCCTGCAGCGATTAGACCTGCTACGTGAGCCATATCTACGAACAGGTAAGCACCTACTTTGTCAGCGATTTCACGCATGCGCTTCCAATCACAGATTTGAGAGTAAGCAGAGAAACCACCGATGATCATCTTAGGCTTGTTCTCGATAGCCAGCTTTTCCATCTCTTCGTAATCGATTTGACCCGCTTCATCGATACCGTAAGGGATGATGTTGTAAAGCTTACCAGAGAAGTTTACTGGAGAACCGTGAGTTAGGTGACCACCGTGTGCTAGGCTCATACCTAGAACCGTATCGCCTGCATTTAGTAGTGCCATGTATACAGCGTTATTTGCTTGAGAACCTGAGTGAGGCTGTACGTTTGCGTACTCTGCACCAAATAGTTCACATGCACGTTCAATTGCTAGAGTTTCAACTTTGTCTACGTACTCACAACCACCGTAGTAACGCTTGCCTGGGTAGCCTTCAGCGTATTTGTTTGTTAGCTGAGAACCTTGAGCTTCCATTACACGTGGGCTTGTGTAGTTTTCTGAAGCGATAAGTTCGATATGCTCTTCCTGACGAAGAGTTTCTTCTTGGATAGCTGCGAATAGATCCGCATCGTAATCAGCAATGTTCATGTCACGCTTAAGCATCTGTATCTCCTGACTCAGATTGTACTGAAAGTTTCAAAAAAACCACACAACGACCGAAAGCAAACGTTTCCGTCACCGTTTTGATGTGACGCATTCTACATAATTTGATCTAGGTCATAAAGAGCTAATTGCAATTTTATCATGCAGTTTTTTCATAATCACAAATAAGATTCATCATGGTTATTAAGCTTATCCAACCAAAGATGACGCTTACTGTCAATTTTACGATTTACACCCTGTAAAACGCAGATTACATAGGTTTACCTTAATTTTGCCCCTCTAGCTACCGAAAGCTAAGGTTTTTCTCTACTATGCACGCCTTTATTGGTTAGGTAATTATAAAAACGATGGAAAAACACTCACGTAAAGAAGATTGGGTAGCAATCCTCACTGGCACGTTTTTAGTGGCGTTAGGCGTCTTCTTTTTACAGTCAGCGAACCTGCTTACTGGTGGCACTACTGGCTTGGCTCTGCTTTTGAGTCAATTTATGCCGGTAACCTTTGGTATTTTGTACTTTATTGCTAATTGCCCATTCTACTTATTAGCATGGAAACGATTTGGCCGTAGCTTTGCTATTAGCAGTGCGATTTCTGGTGCTTTAGTGTCTGTGTTTGCCGATCATTTATACTTAGTTATCTCGCTAGAAGTTCATAACGAGATCTATTGTGCTGTTGCCGGCGGCTTATTAATGGGCTTAGGTATGCTAATCCTATTCCGTCACCGCTCAAGTCTGGGTGGCTTCAACGTACTGTGCTTGTTTATCCAAGACCGCTACGGTATCTCGGTAGGTAAAACACAAATGGGTATTGATGCATGTATTCTGTTTGCATCGTTCTTCTTCGTGTCACCTTGGGTGATTGCCGTTTCTGTATTAGGCACCGCAGTATTGAACATCGTATTGGCAATGAACCACAAACCAACTCGCTACTCGGTGAATTACGCGTCTTAGAGTTCATTACCTGCTCTGTCGTTGCTGGCACTCGATGCTCAAACTTCTCGCAAGTAGACTCGAGGCACGATATTCCAGCCATCACTAAAACAAAAAAGGCTTTGGGGAGCACTCCAAAGCCTTTGCAGAAGCCCAATCCTTTAAGGGGAATAAGAATCAAGCTTCTTAAAATGAAACAAGGTTAACCTTCAATCAAGAGAATACGAGTCTCGTAAGGACGTAAGACTTGATGATGTAATGCAACTGAAGTGTTCGCTTGTTGATAGTTAGACAACAGACTCTTCGCCTTAGTCATATCAAAACGTTCCGGTAAAACGCACTCCGCCTCTTCACCATAATAGTTGTTAATACACAGCAAGGTTTGCCCTTCGTTCTCACGTGCATATGCAAAAATGGATGAGTGATCAGGCAATAGATCTTGATAGCTGCCATCTGTAATCACTGGCACTTGTTTACGTAACTCAATCAAACTCTTATAGAAATAGAAAACAGAGTCTTTGTCTTCCAGTGCTTGCTCAGCGTTAATCCCAGGGTAATTATTCGCTACATCAAGCCATGGCTGAGCTTGTGAGAACCCTGCGTAAGGCTCACTGTTCCATTGCATTGGTGTACGAGAGTTATCACGAGATTTCTGCGCTAGAATCGCCATCATATCTTGATGAGCCACACCATCACGGTTAACCATGATGTCGTACATATTGGTACTCTCAACATCACGATACTGGCTGATGTCAGTATAGCCAGGGTTGGTCATACCAATCTCTTCACCTTGATAGATATAAGGCGTGCCTTGCATCATGTGCACAGAAGCAGCCAACATCTTGGCCGACTCAACACGATATTGCTGATCATCACCTAAGCGGCTCACCACTCGCGGTTGGTCGTGGTTACACCAAAACAATGCGCCCCAGCCCTTGCCGTTCAAACCCGTTTGCCAATGATTGAAGATCGACTTGAGCTGTAAGAAATCAAACGGCGCATTGGTCCACTTCTCACCATTGGTGTAATCGACCTTAAGGTGGTGGAAGTTAAACACCATCGATAGCTCACTGTTATCAACGTTTGAGTATTGCTGGCAGTGTTCCAACGTGGTTGAAGACATCTCGCCTACGGTCACGCTGCCGTACTTCTGAAATACCGCTTCGCTGATCTCTTTCAGGTATTCGTGTACACGTGGACCATCGGTATAGAAACGACGGCCATCACCGATATCATCATTAGGAAAGTCTTGCTGCTTCGAAATCAGGTTGATCACGTCCAAGCGGAAACCATCAACGCCCTTCTCAGCCCAGAAGCTAATGACGTCTTTCACTTCTTCGCGTACAACCGGGTTCTCCCAGTTAAGGTCGGCTTGCTCTTTCGCGAATAGGTGTAGGAAATACTGACCCGTCGCTTCATCCATTTCCCATGCATTACCACCGAACTTAGACTGCCAGTTGGTTGGTGCTTGGCCGTTTACAGGATCTTTCCATATGTAGTAGTCGCGGTATGGGCTGTTTTTATCACCCAATGCTGACTGAAACCACGCATGTTCTGTTGAGGTGTGGTTTACCACGATATCCATCACGATACGAATACCACGTTGGTGCGCTTCAGCCAGCAATAGGTCGAAATCTTCCATGGTGCCGAATTGCGGGTTAATCGCGTAGTAATCTGAAATATCGTAGCCGTTATCGATCATTGGGGATGCGTAAAATGGGGTTAACCAAATGGCATCCACACTCAAGTGTTTAAGATAATCCAGTTTTGAAATGATCCCTTTGATGTCGCCAGTACCTTTACTGCCACTGTCACAAAAGCTCTTTGGGTAGATTTGATAGATGGTTGCGGTTTTCCACCAACTTTCATCATGCTCAGTCATCGCCATCTCTAACACTCACTTACCAGAAAATATAAAATAAAAATCACCATGTGAATCATGGTCGAATAGCCGTTATAACTAAAAGAAAAAGCTATAACTAAGAGAAAAAGCGATGGCTCACTTTGGAGTCATCGCTTATTAAATGCATTACGCGTTGGCGGTTTCTAGTTCGCCTTTCATCTGTGCTCGTTTATAGAAGAACAGTGTTAACGTGACGGGTAGTACAATCGCCACCAGCATCGCAATTAAGTAAACAGACCAATATTGCGGTTGAATCGATAAGATGCCTGGCAAGCCACCAACACCGATACCATTCGCCATCACTCCTGCACTACCACAGATAGCAGCCGCAGCGGCACTGCCGATCATTGCGCTCAGCATTGGGAATTTGTATTTAAGGTTGATGCCGTACATCGCTGGCTCTGTTACACCTAAGTAAGCAGAGATTGCAGCTGGAACCGAGATATCTCGTTCGCCTTCGCGTTTGCTTAAGATGATGATGCCAACAACCGCTGAAGCTTGTGCAATATTTGATAGCGCAATCAAAGGCCAGATTGGTGTGCCGCCTAAGTCTTGCATCAGTTGTAGGTCGACGGCATTGGTTGTGTGGTGAATACCTGTAATAACCAAAGGTGCGTATAGGAAGCCAAAGACTACTGAACCAAGAATCGCAAAGTCACCCGTCATTGCCGCTTTAGCCGCGAATGCCACGCCATCGCCTAACATACGGCCAAATGGGCCAATGAAAGCGTGCGCTAGAATCACAGACAAAATAATCGATACAAATGGCACAACCACTAGGTACAAGTAAGCAGGGACGATACGCTTAAGATTGGTTTCAATGAACGCCAAAGCCACACCCGCTAACATCGCTGGGATCACCTGAGCCTGATAACCGACCTTCTCAATCACGAACAGCCCAAAATCCCATACCTCAGGTACCGATTTACCTATCATGTATGCGTTCATGAGTTGTGGTGAAACTAAGGTCACACCGAGCGTGATACCCAAAATAGGGGTTCCGCCAAGCTTCTTAACCGTAGCCCAACACACGCCAACCGGTAGGAAGAAGAAAATAGCTTCGCCGATCAACCATAAGAAAGAGTGAACGGTTGCCCAGAATTGACTGATTTCAACGAGGGTTTTGCCGTCGAACATGCGAATGTCGCCAATCACATTACGGAAACCAAGAATCAAACCACCTGTAATGATGGCAGGCAGCAGTGGTACGAAAATTTCGGCTAAATGGGAGATACCACGCTCAAGGAAGTTCATGTTTTGACGAGCAGCCAGCTTCGCCTCATCTTTTGATGATGCCTCTTTACCTGTCTGTTCAATCAGAAGTGCGTACACTTCATCAACTTCAGTGCCAATCACAACTTGGAATTGGCCTGCATTAGTAAAACAGCCTTTTACTAGCTTCAGTTTTTCGAGTTCAGCTTTGTTGGCCTGCTCTGTATCGTTCAATACAAAACGCAGTCGAGTCAGACAGTGGCTGACACTCGCAATGTTTTCTTTACCACCGACTAACTCGATAAGACGCGCAACGTCTTGCTTCGCTATCTTACTCATACTACCCCACCCTGGTTTCATTCAATTACTCATCTAAACCATGCAAGCTATAATCACTCAGACTTAGATTTATGGGAACATTCCCAATTACGGTTATTATAATGCCCGTATGAATGATAAATTAAAATGGGAACAATCCCATTAATTGAAAGAGATCACACTCTAATTTTAATCTAAGCCGTTCAATTTCGCTTAATTGAGTGGATTATAGAATAGGAGATTGCGTATGATGAGAGATCTCTGAATTGCCTAAAAGCTGAGAGATCAATAGATTAGCAGCCAACTTACCTGCAGATTGGTAACCAGGATCAATGCTAAATACTCGTGGGAATAAGAAAGAGAGAAGATCATTACCACCAACGCCAGTGACGACCACATCTTCACGTTGTAGTTCTTGCAGACGCTTGATTACACCAAGAGCCAGCGTATCACTGGCACAAACGATCGCTTGAGTCGCGGGAGTTAACACCTCATCCACCAGCTGATAAGCACTTTCGTGATGAAGTTGACCAGTACGATAGTTTGCCACTGAACCTGTGTTTTCACACCAATCGAGATAAGCCTTAAGACGCAGTTCACCGGTTGATTTATCACTAGGATCAACCCCGATAAAGCCAACGTCAGAGATCCCTTGATCCGATAAATGCACCAACGCACTATTGATCACCTGTTGGTTATCATAGTTAATCGACGTCACGTTCTCGGTATCCAGAGCAATCACCACCGCTTTGTGTTCCCAAGCTTCGATTGCCGGAATATCGCAGTCAGTAAAACCAAATACAATAATGCCATCAACGTTACGACGCTTTAGAACTTGCAGGTGCTCATTGGCTTTATCTCTATCAAGTTGGCTTTCCATGATCACGACATCGTAATCCGCTCGATACAACTCGGCCAGCATCGTACTTACCGCTTTGTTTTCAGAAGGAGAGTCCAGACGAGAAATGATTACGCCGATGACTTTTTGACTGCCACCGCGCATCGATTGCGCAGATTTTGAAGGCGTGTACCCAGATTCTTGAATTACTCTTTCCACCCTTTCACGGGTTTCAGGTTTCACTTTTGGATCATTGGTCAGAACGCGTGATACGGTTGACTTACCAACACCGGACAGCTTTGCAATATCAAGAATAGTGAGTTTTTTGCTCATAAAAAGTCTAACGTTAAAGGGAAGAGAAGAAAAAGTGAGGGTAGATTCCCTCACTTAACTGTTTGTAAATACTAGCAGTTCTTACTATGACTTACTTTTGGCAATTTCGATAGACTACGCGACCAAGTTCTAGACGCGCATTGTCACCTTTCGTGCGCAAAGTGATGCTGTTAATCATCTCTGAAGTGCCATCATCTAAGATGTATTTGGTTCCTGAGCCCGCTGGAACTTGAGTCAGGCGGTATTCATTATCAGGCAAGCGTAGTACCGCTTTTTCATTATCAAGGTAAGACACATCAAACGAGACGTCAGACTCACATTGATAAGTCGCGAATTGATCATTCGATGTTGCGCTATCAGTCTCAGGGGCTGCTGATTTAGAGCACCCAACCAATGCTACTGTACATAGAGATGCTACCAACATAGCTTTCATACTTCGTTCCTCATCTTTATATAGTCAACGACACTTAGCCTATTCACAGGTTCGAACAAACCTAATGTAAGTGCCTAATGATAGGTCCATACCTTAGTGATAAATAAAACGTTTAGCCTTTTAAGAAAGCGGGTACGTCTTTAATGCTATCAAGTACCACGCTAGCCAACGCTTCACCTTTTTCAGTGATGGGTTTACCCGTTCTTACCAAGACTTTAGTACCAACACCTGCTGCTTCTGCAGCCATCATGTCTTCCGCTTTATCGCCGATCATGACCGAGTTAGCCATATCAATCTTCAGAAAGTCACGAGCAGAAATGAACATGCCTGGCTTTGGCTTACGACATTCACAATCTTGCTTGTAGTCACCAATACCGTGCTCAGCGTGGTGAGGACAGTAATAAATGCCATCGAGCTCGACACCATTATCAACAAAGTTCCAATCCATCCACTGCGTTAAAGAAAGAAAACGGTCTTCACTAAACATGCCGCGAGCAATACCAGATTGGTTGGTCACTAGCACCAATAAATAACCCATATCTTTAAACGCTTTCGCCGCTTCAAACACACCATCGATGTATTCAAAGTCATGCTCATCATGTACGTAGCCGTGATCAACGTTAATCACTCCATCACGATCTAAAAAAACAGCAGGTTTAGACAAAATTTTGTTCTCTATCAACTCTCTATTAATCATTAATTATTACACGCTTTATTTGCTTCATCACTATCTATTTAGTTTTGCGTTCGTTAACGATTTGTTTCTAGCTTAGCCATACAATCGACGTTTAGCCGTCTAGACGTAAAAATATCTATTGACTTAGATCATAGAACACCATAGCATCGTCTGTAAATCGAGCGAGCTATCGACATATTATTCTGTTCTACCTGCACGGGTTTCTCTATGATTAAAGTGAATCAAGTCAACAAGGTTTTTTATCAAGGTACTAAAGAAATCAATGCCTTAATTGATATCAACCTCCACATTCCTCAAGGTCAAATCTTTGGAGTCATCGGCTCTTCAGGTGCAGGCAAAAGTACCCTAATCCGCTGTGTAAATATGTTGGAAGCACCGACCTCTGGTGAAGTGATTGTTGACGGTATCGACCTAACAAAACTCAGCAAATCAGAACTTAGCGAAGCGCGCCGTAACATCGGCATGATATTCCAGCACTTCAACCTGCTGTCTTCTCGTACTGTATTTAACAATGTAGCACTGCCTTTAGAACTTGCTGGTAAAGATAAAGCGATTATTGAAGCAAAAGTGAGTGAGTTACTTGAACTCGTTGGCTTAGCGGATAAGCGAGACACCTACCCGGCAAACCTAAGTGGCGGTCAAAAGCAGCGTGTTGCGATTGCTCGTGCACTGGCCTCTGATCCGAAAGTACTGCTGTGTGACGAAGCGACCAGCGCATTGGACCCTGCGACCACTCAATCGATTCTTGAGCTACTGCGTGAAATCAACCGCAAGCTGAACATCACTATCCTGCTTATTACGCACGAGATGGATGTAGTGAAAAGCATTTGTCACGAAGTGGCGATCATTGGCGGTGGTGAATTGGTAGAGAAAGGCACAGTTGGTGACATCTTTGCTCACCCTAAAACTGAACTAGCGCATCAATTCATTCGTTCAACGTTGGATCTGACGATCCCTGAAGATTACCAAGCACGTTTGCAAGAGACTCGCGTAAACAGCAGCTACCCGCTGGTGCGTCTTGAGTTTACTGGTGCAACGGTTGATGCTCCGCTAATGACGCAAATCGCACGTAAATTCAATATCGATGTCAGCATCTTAAGTTCTGACCTTGATTACGCCGGTGGCGTGAAGTTCGGCATGATGGTCGCTGAACTGTTCGGTAATGAAGCAGATGATAATGCTGCTATCCAATTCCTACGCGACAACAATGTAAAAGTAGAGGTGCTTGGTTATGTCCTTTAGTTTCAACGAGATTGCTGACTGGATCAGCCTTAACGGTAACCTTCTATTAGGCGCAACAGGCGAAACGCTTTACATGGTTGCTGTTGCAGGCATTGTTGGCTTCGCGGTCGGTATTCCACTAGGCGTGATTCTGCATACGACTAAAAAAGGTGGCCTGTTAGAGAACACCAAAGTAAACAAGATTCTAGGTGCGATTGTGAACGTGGGTCGTTCAGTGCCTTTCTTAGTGTTGATGGTTGCGATTATCCCACTAACTAAGATGCTGATTGGTACCTTCATAGGCACAACAGCAGCGATTGTTCCATTGACGATTGGTGCTATCCCATTTGTGGCTCGACTTATCGAAAGTGCACTACTTGAAGTACCAACAGGTCTAGTAGAAGCGGCTCAATCAATGGGCGCAACACCAACACAAATCATCAATAAGGTTCTGCTTCCTGAAGCACTACCGACTATTATCAACTCAGTAACGATTACGCTAGTGACACTTGTGAGCTACTCAGCAATGGCGGGCACGGTTGGTGGCGGTGGTCTAGGTGATGTCGCGATTCGTTACGGATTCCACCGTTACGATGTGACCATCATGGCTGTAACGGTAGTGATGTTGATTGTGCTTGTACAAATTATTCAATCAATCGGTGATTCCTTAGTTCGCCGCGTTGACCACAGATAAAGACTCAGCGCTAAAACGCAAACTCTCTAAAACAAGAGTCGTCTGAACCAAATTAAATAGATTTATTAAAAGGAGATTATTATGAAATTTAGCCTTAAAGGTTTACTAACTATCGCAGCAGCAGCTTCAGCGCTAGTTCTAGCAGGTTGTGGCGATAAAGAAGTGGATACTTCTAAAGTAAAAGTTGGCGTAATGGCAGGTGCAGAAGCGCAAGTTGCTGAAGTGGCAGCTAAAGTAGCGAAAGAGAAATACGGCCTAGACGTTGAACTGGTTACTTTCACGGATTACGTAACACCAAACGCAGCTCTAGATGATGGTTCTATCGACATCAACGCATTCCAACACGCACCGTACCTAGATCAGCAAGTGGCTGACCGTGGCTACAAGCTAACTATCGCTGGTAACACGTTTGTTTACCCAATTGCGGGTTACTCTAAAGAAGTGAAATCGGTAGACGAAATCCAAGACGGTGCTCGTATTGCTGTACCAAACGACCCTACAAACCTAGGTCGCTCTCTACTTCTTCTTGAGCAACAAGGTCTTCTTGAACTTCGTGAAGGCGCAGGTCTTCTAGCTACAGTTCGCGACATCGTGGGTAACCCTAAGAACCTAACGATTGTTGAACTAGACGCAGCTCAACTGCCACGTTCTCTTGATGATGTTGCTCTATCTATCATCAACACAACTTACGCGAGCTCTATCAACCTGACTCCACAAAAAGATGGCGTATTCGTTGAAGACAAAGATTCTCCTTACGTAAACCTAATCGTTTCTCGTGAAGACAACCTAAACGCTGAAAACGTACAAAACTTCGTTAAAGCTTACCAAACTGAAGAAGTGTACAACGCAGCTTCTGACATCTTCCAAGGTGGCGTCGTTAAAGGTTGGTAATCAACTAAACGACAGCACTGTATAGGTACCCGAAGGGGCTGACATAACGTCAGCCCCTTTTTGTTGGTTAGGATTTACCAGAAAGTTCGACTTACCACCAAGCTTCCACTTGCATGCCAACGCTCATTTCACTGTTTTTACCTTCACCGAAGGCATTGTCGTTTTCAGCATCATTCAGGTAAGTGGCGAAGATACGGAATTCAGGACGAGACCAGAAACCCACTTGTGGAACCCAAGCCTGAGCGATGGTGAATTTACCACCTGCCCCATCTTGGTTATCAATCGTTTCTACAAAACCACCAATTTCAAGAATGGTACGCATGCGCTTGTCCCACTTATAAAGCGGACGAATAACTGCACTGAAAGAGTCATCATCACTGTTATTAGCACCCACACCGGTTGACGCGGCATAACGCACAGTATGGCCAAACTCAATGTTCTCACCAATCGCAAGCACGCCCCAGTTAATCAAACGGAAACCCTCGGCGTCGTTGTTGTTTGCATCACGAACAATGCCTTTACCCGTTCCAAAAGTCGTCATCTGCTCGGCATAACCAGAGTTAGCAACCTGTAGAATAGTTTTATTGAAGCCGCCTGATAGGTTTTGATTCAGGCTCGCCGTTAGCATTACGCTGTCATCCGCATCTACCGTTTGACCTTGTTTTTCATTGGCGAAGTTCATATCAATACCGACCTCAAGATCCGCATTGTTCCACAATGGAATGCCTGCATAACGCACATCAGCAATCATGGCTGTGGTTTCTTTGCCATCAAACACATCGCCAGTCACCGTGTCTTGAATCAAAGCCACCGATAATTTACCAGGGCCCATATTGATGTGTTCAACGCCGGCACCAATACCACTTACATCCCAGTAGTAGTTATCAACGATGTGCACATCATGACGTTGGTAGTAGCGCTCACCCGCCCAAATCCCAATGTCCTTATCTTCAAAAAGCCCTACCGCTTGAACATTCAATTGCACCACATCCACGCTTTTATCCGCGGCATTCTCATCTTGGCCCTGCCAGTACGACAACATGGAATCAACTACAAATGAAACGTCGTCCTCAGCATACACCTCTTTCTTAAAGCCAAACTCGCCATACAGGTCATTCTCGTTGCCGAGTCGCCCAACTTTACTCACCTCCCACTTGCTGTTTGAGCCACCTTCATTACTCAGGCCAACGCCTCCGCGCATGTAGCCATTGAACTCTAATGGTGTGGTTTCATCAGCGTATAAATTAGGTGCAAGTAAAGCCGTAGAGAGTGCAGCAGCAATAGGTAACAGTTTCATCGTCCATTCCTTTCAGATCTAGAATCAGGTTATTATTTATAAATGGGAACATTCCCATGGGATCGATCCCATTTATATTGAGCAGAATATAAATTGAAAGAGAACTGATTGATTACTGTGATCCAGTTAACTATTGAAATAATCAAAAGTTGATGAGTGTGGGATTATTTTGGTGAATACTTGAGGGCTACAGAGAGAGATAGACAGCACAAAATGAGCGCATTTAAGGGCGAAATAGGTTCAACAATATTGGCAAGCCCAATACTTGATTAATGCTCAACATGGAGGGCAAAGAAAGAGAAAGAGAAGCTAACAGTGAGAAAACAAAGGAATAAGTATCGAAGTATTGATTAACACTTCGATACTTTGAATCGATAATTAAGCTTTATGGATTACTTAAGGTGATCCCAAGAGATGTTTGATACCAATCGGCAGTCATCACACTTGAAATAGAAAATATCGTGGATAGGCGCATCTAGCAGCCATTCACCACCACATTGCGGGCATTTGCGCTCTTTTTCATCTTTCAGGCTGATTCCACCGACACGGTATAAGTAGTAGTAGGTTGGAACCTTAGTCAGATATTCAATGCGCCCTCTTAGACCCCAACCGCGTTTAAACAGCACACTCTTCGTGTCACTGATCTCGGTTAGCGTTGCATGTTCCGCGCGACAACCACCACCCATTTGTACTTCATCACAGGCTTGCCATTCTGTCTGCCATTTCAGCACAGCTTTATGGTCGCCATTAAATGTAGGTGGGTTGCGATACAGAGGGATAGGCAGCAAACTATCACCACTGCGCAGCGGTGAACAGGTATGAACGAACGTTGTATACAGTACTTGCCAGCTTGGAGCTTCGTCTTCAGCTACTTCTTCTGAGTTAAGATCTCGCCCCAATAAACGCATTTTAGGCGCTAGTAGGCTCGCGTTAGACAAGCGATCAAAACACACTTTCACAAAGTCTGAGTGATTACGCGGGTGCAAGCTATCTTGCTCCGGGCACACAACGCGAACATAGAATTCACCATCGCCCATCACGATTGGGAACTCACGACCTAACACTTGTCCGTTATAACGAAGTGCATCCATTAAGCCATTAACCGCCTTGTCGACAGCGCTTACCGTTGTGTTATCAAAACACTCAAATTGAAGTTCTAGTACGTACATCTATTTATACCGCTGGTTGTAGCTTTTCTAAAAATTCTGCCAATGTCTCGGCGAGCACATCACGATTTTTGGTACCTAAGCGCTCCAAAATCACGTTACCCGTTAGGTTACAGATAGAGATAACATCCAGTTCCGCGTCAGTCGCTGCGATGAAAACCGTAGGCTTTAGCTTTAAGCGACGTTGAGTCACTAGGTGACCTAAGATGTTTTCTTGTAGACATTCGAAGTCTTCATCACTCCAAATCTGTAATAGAGTCAGTTCATTGCCGTCGAAGGTCGCGTTCATGTCTGCGCTGTATTGCGCACCGTAGAAGGTTTTGATGTCTTCGTGCAGCGTTAATTCAATGCCAGTTTCAACGTTGGTGAAATCCGCGAATTGCTCACGTGGATAGTGCTTCCATAACACGGCATCGCCGCTCTTTTCTTCTACACATGGCGATACCACGTCCACCAACTCCTCATTGCGAGGTAAGCTTTGGTGTTGCTGTTGCCACGCGTCAACGTATCGCTGACTAAAAGAAAGTAGTGCGTCTTGAGCACGTTGAGTCATGAAAATCTCCTAAACACAAAATAATAAATAGAATCCGAGCCCTTTCCGCGCCGATTAAGCGATGACTTAATGACAGGGTAAGGGGGATTCAGTAAAATCGACCCCATTCTAATCGAATTTGAAACCAAAGTATGAGCAAATATTCTGACGCAAAAGAGCTAGCGGGTTTAACCCTTGGCCAAAAAACTGAGTACTCTAACCAATACGATGCAAGTTTATTGCAACCAGTGCCTCGTAGCCTTAATCGCGATGATCTTGCGCTAAACGGCGAGCTGCCTTTTGTTGGTCATGATATTTGGACGATGTACGAGCTTTCGTGGCTAAACACCAATGGTCTACCACAAGTGGCTGTCGGTGAAGTTTTCATCCCAGCAACCAGCCCAAATTTAATTGAATCAAAATCTTTCAAGCTCTACCTGAACAGCTACAACCAGACTCAATTTGAAAACTGGGATCAAGTAACCGAGCGCCTGACCCAAGATTTGTCGGCATGTGCAGGCGAAACGGTGATTGTGAATGTAAACTCAGTAACCGACTACACTAACCAACCTATCGTGACGATGGAAGGTGACTGTATCGACAACCAAGACATCCAAATCACTAGCTACGACTTTGAAGCGTCGCTGCTTGAAGGCGCTGCTGGCGAACAAGACGTTGAAGAAACACTGCACAGCCACCTATTGAAGTCGAACTGTTTGATCACCAATCAACCGGATTGGGGCAGCGTTGAGATCGCATATTCTGGTAAGCAAATTGACCGTGAAGCTCTGCTACGCTATTTAGTTTCTTTCCGTGAGCACAATGAATTCCACGAACAATGTGTTGAGCGTATCTTCACTGACATCATGAAATACTGTGCACCTTCGAAGCTAACTGTGTTCGCACGTTACACACGTCGTGGTGGTCTGGATATCAACCCATACCGTTCAACAGAGCAAGATAGACCAAGCCACAATAAGCGTATGGCTCGCCAATAATCAGGCGAGAACCACCCACACTTATTTGAACCTACCAAATCTTTAAAGGGACATTGAAATGCGTTGGTTATACGTTGTTAGTCTATTTATTTTAAGCTTAAGCACATCGGTCAATGCGTCGGTTTATTCGTCGGCGCTACTCAATGAAGCCAATAATTTGGTTGAGATCGAGCCGAGCCAAGCAAAACAAATGGCCAACAGCTACCTAACGCTGCGTGTCCTTTCTGATCAACGCGAGAAAAGCCCTTCAGCTATTTCTCGCGAAGAGACAGACTCCTCGATTCGAACACCAAACAGCAGTATCGATGCGTATAAGATCTTAGCCAAAGCGGAATACAACCTTGGCAATATGCGTATTGCGATTCAGCACATCGACAAAGCCTCCGAGCTAGCGCAAACCTATAAGCTTGATTACCTAAAAATAGATCTTCAGATCCTAAAAGTTCGCTTACTTTGGCTGAGTGATAGAAAATCAGCCAAAGCAAAATCAGAGCTCACTAACATTGAAACAAATCTAGAGTCGGTGAATAAAACCTTACGCTTAACGGAAGGCATTACCTATCGCTTGATCATGTTGAAAGCCGACATCGCCTCTTACGACAACAAGATCGATGAAGCCGAAAAGTTCTATCAAGAAGCCAAAACCTATCTCGATCAACGTTACTCTGAAAAAGTCACCATCGACTACCATATCTCCGTCGGCGAGTTTTATCTGACTCACAAAGAGTACAACCACGCGTTATCCGAGTTGTTGTATGGCTACTGGAAATCAGTAGAGGGCAATCTAAGTTCACGTTTGGCCAAGGTCAACCGCCTACTTGCGCAGCTTTTCTTTGAGCGCCAAGTGTTGGATAAAGCGTTAGAACACCTATCTCAAGCCGCTGATTTCTATGACAACTTTGAAAACTCGCCTGTCTTAGCACAAGTGCTTAAGAAAATGGGGGATGTGTACTTCTATCAAGGGAAATATAACCTTGCCTTGGTACACTTCTTCAACGTTCTTGATCACGAAAGCACTGACCGAGATATCCACCAAGTCATTGATATCCGACTAAGTCTATCGGCGACCTACTTACGCCTTTATAACTACCCTCTAGCAGAACAGTACCTAACCCGTGCCCTTGAGCTGCTGGAATATACCGACATTCCAAAGCTGGAAGGCCGTGCTGCACTGTTATCTGCAGGGTTAGCGTATCACCTACAAGAAAGCGAAGACGTGATAAAGCATGCGACACGTGCACTTGAGATCTCACGCCAGATAGAGAACATGCGCCTTTCACAACGCTCGTACTACTTACTTTCTTTGGGTTATGAACAGGCAGGTCGTCCACAGCAAGCATTGGCAAACCTCAAGCAATACAACAGCCTTGTCTCTCTAGAGCAGCAAAAACTCAACCGTGTTGGCGAAGACGCGTTCCGTCAACAGAAAGAATTTGCCGAACAAACCCTGCACTACGCAGGCCAAGCGCAAGAGCTAGAGCAATACAAACTGGAGCATCGTAAGTTCCAAAAAATATCGTTCGCCCTATTCCTGTTCAGCATTGTCTTGTTCTTCTTTGTTCTGCGCCGTGGCTATCTCATTCAAACCTTAGCCAAAGAAGTGGACTCACTGCGCACCGACCTATTTACGCACTCACGTTCAAAGCTTCCGAACTTAAGAATGCTCAATGCGAAGCTCTCTAACTCGCTGGAACAAACCAGCCAGACCTTCGAACAGTGGCAACTTGGCGAATTGATTCATGAGCCACTCAACGACCGCTTACGCTTCGTGATGATTGATTTACCGTTCTTACGCAATATGTACACGCAGAACGGTTACAAAGCCGGTCTAGAACTGGAAGACGCTTTCGGTGAATTCCTAAAATCTAAGCTTGAAGGCCCAGCTCGTGTCTACCACTTCTCGGATGCGAACCTGCTTTATATCGAGCCAAACGCGGACCGTGATTTGTCGCCTGAGGACATGTTCAGAAAGATTCAGTCTTGGGTGAATGACTTCGAAACAGAGCGAAACATCAACCGAACGGTCCGTATGGGCATCGCTGACTACCCATTCTTGCCACGTGCTTACACCGCAATTAACGATCAAGAGCTGCTCGACGTATTGTTGATGTCGACCAATCTCGCCCGTGAGATCAGTCTCAAAGAGCGCAGTAGCCAATGGGTCTATCTAAAAGCTATCGATAATGCACCAGCAGCGAGCCTTGCAACTGGTAACATAAGAGAAGCGTGTAAACATGCGATTAATCAAGGGTTAATAAAAATACAATCCTCGTACCAGAATGAGGACAACATCAAAAAAATGCTAAAAGATGACTGATTTGCGAGCGGTTAAGAGCAGCAAGTCGTGACCTTATTTTTAGTTTTGTTATTATCGATGTAACGGAATTTCATCAAAATGATCGAGATCGGTCTACGCGGCGCTAATAAATACATCTATGGGCATTCTTGAAAAAGACATTCAGGCGCAACTCCACCAGCTGAAATCTCAGTTGGAGCAGGTCCGTTTGACGCAAAGAGACACCTCGTTCAAGTTTATTAGAGAACAGAAAGTTCTAAAGCGTATCGTCACGTCTTTAAGTGATGCATGTGTTGGTAGTAACAGCCATTTAGATGAAAACCTCATTGCCCTTAGGGAAGAGCTAGAAAAGCAAAAAGACATTAGCTCAATGATCCCAAAACTGGCAGTATTAGAAAGGATGCTTAAGCAGAAAACGTTGGCTATGGATAAACAGAACGGGTATCTGGACGATAGCATTAAGCACAGTGGGGAAACGCTGCAGCGCATAACTGGCCTTCCAGCACAGCTCAAACGCGACCTACGAAACTTACTTAGCTTCTCCGAATGCAATGGCAGTCAGAAAGTCGACCACGCCATGAAACTTCTCGGTATTTATGAGCGTGCCATAAAGATTATGGCGAATAACTCACGCACCCATTTTGCTGACGCTGCGCACTCTCCGGAACAAGAGCTCCTTTCCGACCTATCAAACGAACTACAACATCTGATCACTGAACTCGACTTCGAGGGTGAATCGGGTGATCTGCTTACCGATATTCGAGCGAAGCTGCTGCTTGGTGTTTCCACACAAAACCTACTTGAGCTAACACTTCAGATCCTCAAACTGGTTATTGAAGGCACCAACCTAGAACGTAAGAAGTCTGAACAATTCATCGATCAGCTTAATTCTTCTTTAGCGTCCAGCATCAAAACGGCCGACCAAAATGCCGACCAGAGCCAGAGCTACTTTGAGCACCGACAAGGTCTAAACTCTGAGTTAAATGAACTAGTCACTAGAAGCCAAAGCTCGGTAGATAAAGCGAAAGATATTGATAGTTTAAAGCTGTCGATTAATCCGCTACTCAGTGAAATCGCCTCTCTTTCGGAAAGGCTGAACCACGCAGAGCAAAAAGAACAAGCTCTGATAGAGAGAATGAGTTACGGAAAGACTCAGTTAGATTCACTCTATGAAGTGACGCAAGATTACCGTAAGCGCTTGGAAGATCAGGCTCAGCGTATGCTGCTTGATCCTCTAACCAAGGTTTACAATCGCACTGCCTTTACTGATCGCTTAGAGCTTGAGTATCGCCGCTGGATCCGCGCACAACACTCACTGCGCGTAGTACTTCTGGACATCGACAACTTCAAAGCCATTAACGATAGCTTTGGTTATACCGCCGGCGATAAAGCGCTTAAGATCATCGCAAGAACCATCACCAAAGAAGCAGGCACGACCGATACTGTGGCGCGTTTTTCAGGTGAAGAATTTGTCTTACTATTGCCAGAGCAAACCGATGAATATTGTCACCAAGTGATTCAAAACATTCAAACTCAAGTAAGCCGCTTACCCTTTAAGTTCCGTGACCAACAAATCACGATTACTTTATGCGCGGCAAGTACTCAGTTTAAAGAGTCAGATACACCTGAAGAAGTGTTAGAGCGACTCAATACAACACTAAATAAAGCAAAACAACGCGGTAATAACCAACTTGTTTGGCACTAGGCCAGCCCTAGATTTAATTTATTTCATTTTTTCAAATACTTATCACATACCATTTCCCTCAATGTTTGCTAAGCTAATGATTAACATTCGCTTAACAAGCATTCTTGGCAAGCAACGCTGTCGTATCCGTTTCGTCTGGTTAACTCTCCCCCACCTTTAACCAAACACTTTCAACGTTTGCTTCTCACTCTCGAGCCAGAGGGTCACTTCAACGTCCTCTGCTCTTTTCAACAAGGAGGCACTATGATCACTCATATCAGCCCTGCCGGTAGCATGGATTTACTCTCTCAACTTGAGGTTGAGCGTCTTAAGAAAACCGCGTCTAGTGATCTGTACCAACTGTATCGCAACTGTACGTTAGCGGTCCTGAACTCGGGTAGCCATACCGACAACTCCAAAGAGTTGCTCGACAAATATCTGTCGTTCGATGTCGAAGTCGTTCGCCGTGAGCGTGGTATTAAGCTCGAACTAAGCAACCCACCAGAGCATGCCTTTGTCGATGGTGAAATCATCAAGGGTATTCAAGAGCACCTATTTTCAGTGCTGCGTGACATTGTTTACGTCAACATGCACTTAGCCGATAACCAAAGGCTCAACCTGACTAATGCCACTCACATTACTAACCTTGTGTTTGGTATCTTGAGAAATGCAGGTGCGTTGACGCCAGGCATCGAGCCTAACCTGATTGTATGTTGGGGTGGTCACTCTATTAATGCCAGCGAATACCAATACACTCGTGAAGTCGGTAATGAGCTCGGCCTCCGTGAACTGAATATCTGTACCGGTTGTGGACCGGGTGCAATGGAAGGCCCAATGAAAGGGGCTGCCATTGGTCACGCGAAGCAGCGTTACACCGATCATCGTTATCTTGGGCTTACCGAGCCTTCGATCATTGCGGCTGAGCCACCAAACCCAATCGTCAACGAACTGGTGATCATGCCAGATATTGAGAAGCGTCTTGAGGCGTTTGTTCGTATGGCACATGGCATCATCATTTTCCCAGGCGGCCCCGGCACGGCCGAAGAGCTGCTGTACATCTTAGGGATCATGATGCACCCGAATAACGCCGAACAGCCAATGCCGATTGTGTTAACGGGCTCGAAAGAGAGTGAGGCTTACTTCCGCTCAATCGATAAGTTCATTGGGGAAACTCTAGGGCCTGATGCTCAGAAACATTACGAGATCGTGATTGATGACCCAGCACGCGCTGCGAAAATCATGAAACAAGCGATGCCAGATGTGCGTTCTCACCGTAAAGAGACCGGTGATGCCTACAGCTACAACTGGTCACTGCATATTGAGCCTGAGTTCCAACTGCCATTCGACCCAACACACGAATCTATGGCGGCGCTTGATCTTCATATGGACCAAAAAACAGAAAGCCTAGCCGCTAATTTACGTAAAGCGTTCTCAGGCATTGTGGCTGGTAACGTCAAAGCAGAGGGTATTCTGGAGATCGAGAAGCACGGCCCATTCCTAATTGATGGCGACAAAGAGCTAATGACCAAGATGGACCAACTGCTGAATGACTTTGTTGAGCAACATCGAATGAAGTTACCGGGCGGCTCTGATTACGTGCCTTGCTATAAAATCGCACCGAGCGAATAGGCACACTCATTAACGAGTAGCTAAGTGAGTGATAACCAATTGGTAGGCATAACGTTAATCAGCTTATGACGTTTACGTCGCTAACGTTTCAACTCACCAAGTGATACGTTACTATAAGGGGCTAGCAGCCCCTTTTTTATTGCCTATTTAGTGGAAACTTATGTCTATCCATCTTGTTATTATCGATGCCTTAAACCTCATCCGACGCGTGCACTCTGTTCAGCCGGATCCAACCGATATAGCAAGAACCATTACCACCACAATTCGCACTCTCAATAAGATTCTGAATGAATCAAAGCCCACCCACATCATCGCGGTATTTGATCACCATTTACAAGACCGTGGCTGGCGCGCAGATGTGCTTCCTGCTTATAAGCAGAATCGTAAACCGATGCCAGAACCATTGATGAAAGGCCTTGATGCTATTCAACAAGCTTGGTGGGAGTTAGGCATTGATTCACTGCTGTCTGATGGCGATGAAGCGGATGATCTCGTCGCAACACTGGCAAAGAAAGTAGCTGACCACGGAGAAACCGTCACCATCGTCTCGACGGATAAGGGCTACTGCCAACTGTTGTCACCAACGCTTCAGATCCGAGATTACTTCCAGCACCGCTGGTTAGATAAACCCTTTATCGAAGCTGAGTTTGGCGTTAAACCTGAACAACTGGCGGATTACTGGGGATTAACGGGCGTAAGCTCAAGCCAAGTACCGGGCATCCCAGGTATCGGGCCAAAAGCAGCCAAAGAGATATTGACCACTTACCCAGATATCGAAGCGGCCTATCAAGCAGAAGATCTGCCGAAAAAATATCGTAAGAAGTTCGACGAACACATCGAATCCGCTCGTGTATGTAAGCAAGTATCGGCACTCAAAACCGATATTGATTTAGGGTTCAACCTGCAAGATATTCGTTACGAAGCAAACGCTTAAGTTGCTGTGACTCGATAATATTGATACAAAAAATGCCCCTTAAAGGAGCATTTTTTATCACTGACACACTAACGTAAATATTAGTGCGGTGAGATGTTTGAAAGCGCCTGAATGTGGACCGTGATCTCTTCGCGATCGTGGTAAAGGTGCTTAGCCTGCATCTTGAACTTCACTTTGTTCTCAATCAGGAACACTTTTAGGTTCTCGATATCTTGCAGTACTTCATCGTAACGGCCTTTCATAGGCAGTTTAAGGTTGAACAGTGCTTCTTTCGCCCAGCCTTTGATGATCCACTCACCCATAAGGTGAGCAACACGAGCTGGCTTCTCAACCATGTCACAGATAATCCAAGTTACGTTCTTACGGTCTGGTTCAAACTTAAAGCCATCCACCATGTGGTGCTTAATTTGACCTGTTTCCATTAGGCTGTCTGCCATCATGCCGTTATCAACACAGTGAACGAACATCGAGCGCTTAACCAATTGGTAAGTCCAACCACCTGGACATGCACCTAAATCAACACCCCACATACCTGGAGCCAAACGCTCGTCCCACTCATCACGAGGGATGAATACGTGGAATGCTTCTTCTAGCTTCAATGTAGAACGGCTTGGCGCATCTGATGGGAACTTCAGACGAGGGATACCCATAAAGAACTGGGAGTTGTTCGTTGGGTAAGAGTAACCAACAAAACAGTGGCCCGGAGCGATGAAGCATAAATGAAGCACAGGCTTCTTAGCGTTATCTTTCGCTGTCATCAGGCCTTTACCACGCATCGCTTGACGCATCGGCACGGTAAATTTACGGCAGAACTTCAAAAGCTCTTTTGCTTCGTTAGTATCTGGCGTTTCGATACGGATATCACCACAACGAGGGAAACCTTCTTTATCAGAAAGCGCCTCAAGAATTGGAGAAATACGATCATCAGTCGGCAGATCTTTGATTTCAACCGCTACCGCGATCATTTGACGAGCAAAGATCAACGATTGGAAGTCGATCTCTTTTACCAGTTTATCGGCTTCGCCTGCTTGATAACATTCAAACAATACAAAGCCTGTATTGTTCTTTAAGCGAGGAAAACCAAACACTTCCAGTTGTGTTGCCTTGTCTTGAATTTCGCCAGCACATTCTTTTTCAAAACCAGAGCGACAATAAAGTAGTACGTGTTTCACTGAGTTACCTCTTTTATATTCAAAGCAGCGAAGGAGAAGACTCCCCAACCAATGATAAATAGTAGACCACCAAACGGTGTTATAGGGCCAAACCATTTTATTCCTGTCAGTGCTAAGCCATAAAGGCTGCCACTAAAACAAAGGATGCCGATGATAAAGCAAATTGCCGCAATGAAAAAATATTTTTGTGATTTAGCACCAAGTTTCATCTGTAGCAGAGCACCACACGCCAATATTGCTAGTGTATGGATAAACTGGTACTGAACACCTGTCTCAAACACGCCTAGCAGATATTCAGACAAGATAGCTTTCAAACCGTGAGCTGCAAAGGCGCCAAGCATCACAGCAACCGCACCAGAGATGCCAGCAAACGTGAGTAAATACTTACTTCTCATTGAGTACCTCTTTGATAAACGCTGATAACTTCTCAACGGTTAACGCAATATTCTGCTGCTCGGTGTAACCAGAACTCTTACGAGGTTTAAAGCTGTGGTCGCCATCGGGAATAAATTCAACACGAATAGAATCAGACAGATCAAAATCAGCAAACTCTTCACGCTTACCAAAGGTATCGCGCTCACCTTGTAAAATGAGGCATGGCTTTGCTAACTCAGCCAGATGCTCACCTTTGTATTTCTCGGGTTTACCTGGTGGGTGGAAAGGAAAACCTAAACACGCCATTGCGGCCACCTTATCAAGTTCAGACAAATGGCTCGCCATACGCCCTCCCATCGACTTACCACCAATCACAAGCTTATCGGCATCAACCTGCTCAATAATCTCTTGATAGGCTTCAAGTAGCTTAGGCGCTCTGTCAGGTGGACGACGCTTACCATCTTCAGCACGTTTAATCATGTAAGGGAAGTTGAAACGAATCACTCGTATCCCTTTAAAGGCTAACCCTTTGGCTACCGACTGCATGAACTCATGCTCCATGCCTGCGCCAGCACCATGGGCAAAGATAAAGGTGATGGGATTGTCTTCACCATCAATGATGACGTTATTCATCGAGTAAGTCCTCTTGTTCACTTTGCGCTTTCGCTAGCATCCAATCACGGAAAGTCGCAATACGACCCATGTCGGCTTGTTTCTCATGACAAACCACATAGAAGGCGTTCTTACTCACCAACACTTCATCAAAAGGCGCAATCAAACGACCCGCTTCGATTTCAGGCTGCGCCAACACGTTGTTACCCAGAGCAATACCCTGGCCGTGAGCCGCTGCCTGCAGCACCATGGTTGAGTGACTGAAGATAGGGCCGTGATTAACGTTTACCCCATCGATGCCATTTTGCTTAGCGAACTGTTTCCAATCCTTTCGAGAAGTATCATGCAATAGCGTATGACATGCTAAATCACTGAGAGATTCTAATGGTTTTACTCCTAGCAGCACGGAAGGTGAGCAAAGAGGGATCAAGTATTCTTGGTAAAGCTTATCGGCTCTAAGCCCCGACCAATTACCTCGGCCATAATAGATAGCGACGTCTACATCATCGGTTAGCGAGCCTTCATCCATATCAACGGCTTTGATTCTTACATCAATATCAGGCTCTTGCTGATTAAAGTCAGCGAGCCTTGGTACCAACCATTGAATAGCAAAACTCGGCGGTAAACTGATGGTCAATGCGCCCTTCTCACTTCGCTCCAGCACTTTGTCTGTCGCTTCTGCTAGTGATGTGAAAATATCTTTGATATCTAAGAAGTAGCTTTGACCTTCTTCAGTTAGCAGCAAAGAGCGGTTTCTTCGGCGAAACAGCTTCAAAGATAAGAATTCTTCAAGCGCTTTGATCTGATGACTGACTGCCGCTTGAGTAACAAACAACTCTTCTGCAGCACGCGTAAAACTCAAGTGTCGAGCTGCAGCTTCAAACACTCTTAGCGAGTTTAATGGGGGTAATCGACGAGACATAGTTACTCTCTAAATAAGCATTAGTTTTTTTTATCTGAAACATTATAATTTGTCCATTGCCTAGCAGCCAGAGAAATTCTATATTTCATCCCGCAGCAGCTAGCCTGAACGGCTTGATTCTCTCTAGAATCAATTGGCTTAGCTCCTGCGATGTTGTGTTTGCAAACTCGTTCTTTTCGAGTTGGGTAGAGTTCTACCAAATGTTTTGTTGCAGTTTATACTGAAACGAGGCATGTACTTCCTGTATTTATTTTGACCTGTCTGTCAAATTTGTTTACACCGCCTTATGGGCGGTGTTTTTTTATGTGCAAAGAAATGTAACAACAAGTTTATCAATAGCTGTGCTAATTAATCTTTATTATTTTTCATCGCCAATCACAGAATCAGACACCCACTCAAATAATCAACTGAACACATACAAATAGCACCATTGAGTTGCACTAAAAAGTAACAGAATACTTCAAGATACTCACACTTCTTCGGTACTTATAAACCCGTTTAGAACACACTCTTTCTATCAATCAAAAATTTCAAAGCTGAGCATGACGATAGCACGCCCAAACTCACGCCTCTGTCTGACTACTGTAAATCATTCACAATAGAAAATAAAAAAGCCGCTTACTTTTCAGTAAACGGCTTTGCAAAATGATTAACGCTTGGTCAACACACCACTATGGGCGGTAAACCTTAACGTTATGGAAGCCCTGCTCTTGTAGGTAAAGTGCCTGTAGACGGCTCATTACACCACGGTCACAGTACAGCAAGTACTCTTTCGCTTGGTCTAGGTCGCCAAACTGAGTCGAAAGCTTGAAGAATGGGATGTGTTTAATTTCAACACCCTCGATCTCTAATGGGCTTTCGTCTTCTTCTTCTGGGCTACGGATATCAAGAACGATAGCGTGCTCAGCAACAGCTTGAACTTGTTCAACTTCAGGCGCTTGCTCTTGGCTCTCTTTCTCGATGTCACGGATATCCATAACACGAGCGTTCTCGATCACTTGATCCAGCACTTCAAAGTTAAACTTAGCTTCTTCTGCTTCCAGTTTGCCTTTCTTCGCTTTCACTGTTGGCTTCTTAGAAATAACACCACAGTACTCAGGCATTACCTTAGCGAAGTCTTCAGTACCGATGATACGAGAAAGGTCGATGATGTCTTCTTTATCCCAGTTGATAAGCGGACGAAGAATCAAAGTATCTGTCACGTTGTCGATGTGACGCAGGTTAGTTAGCGTTTGGCTTGATACCTGACCTAGTGCTTCACCAGTAACCAACGCTTCGATCTTGAACTTGTCTGCAACCATACCACCAGCACGCATGAACATACGCTTAAGAACAACGCCCATTTGGCCGTCTTCTACGTTCTCAAGGATTTCAGCAACCACAGGTTCAAAGTCTACAGAAATGAACTTCACCTTTGCAGATGAGCCGTATTTATTCCATAGGTAGTGAGCCACTTGTTTAACACCAATCTCGTGCGCTGGGCCACCAAGGTTGAAGAAACAGTAGTGAACCTTAGAGCCGCGTTTGATGTGCAGATAGCTTGAAACACCAGAATCAAAGCCGCCAGAGATCAAGCTCAGTAGATCTTCTTGAGTACCAAGAGGGAAGCCACCGAGGCCTTTGTGACGAGCTAGAACTTGGTTTAGCTTGTCGTTAGCCACTTCAACCTTAACGGTTACATCAGGGTTCTTAAGTCGAACTTTCGCTGACTCAACTGCTTGGTTTAGACCGCCGCCTACGTAGCGCTCAAGTTCAATAGAGGTAAAGTCATGCTTACCACGACGCTTAGCACGTACAGAGAAAGTCTTGCCTTCAATGTCAGCACGGCTGCGTTCTAGTACTTGCTCGTAAATATCGTGCAAGTCTTTGAATTCAGACTGTTGAACTTCAAGAGAGTGGTGAATACCTGGAGTGTGAGTCAGAGCCTCTAACACTTCTGCGTAGTACTGGTCACTCTCAGACGTCACTTCAATATGATCGCGACGGTTGAATACCGCAACACTTTCACAGCGACGTTGAATAACGTTACGAATGTTGCACTCTAGAATCCTTGTGAAGCGCTTACGCACCGATTCACTTTTTACAAAAATTTCCGGATGGGGCTTAACAATAAATTTCATAGTACTTTCACAACATTAATGTTCAAAATTTTGAAAACGCTCATCGCCAAGTAAATTAGAGAATTTACACAGCACTTGAAGCAAGAATAGATCATATCTAAATCTAAGGGCGCGAATTATACATGAGAAAGTGAAGCAAGGAAAAGAGTGGTTGCTTTAACCCGATAATTAAACCGCCTGTTATTAAAAGTAGCAGGTCTCAAAACGACATAAATACCGCTGAGAGCATCATTGAAGACCAGCAAACAAAAAGCCCAACCTCATTATAAGGTTGGGCTTTCGATGCTATCTGCATGTTACCGTGTGTACACGTATCGGCTATTCATTAATAACAGGCACTTCGTCACTGTAAAGCGGCTCGCCCTGCATGATGCTGATTTCAACGCGGCGGTTGAGGCTACGTTGCCATTCAGTATCGTTCGGCTCGACTGGCTCGGTATCCGCCATGCCGCGTACTCTCAAGCGTTGATGAGAGAAACCACGCACCTTTTCCATCTCTTGAGCCACAGACACCGCACGCTGCGATGACAGGTCCCAATTAGAACGATAAAGCTCTGAATCAAGTCTCTGATTATCGGTGTGGCCAGAAATACGAACAATACCTGGTACATCTTTTACCAATTCAGCCACCTGTCTAACCAATGGTCGAAACTTAGGTTGTAGGAAAGCAGAACCCGATGGGAATGCACCCTTCTCACGAATTCGAATCACAATCTGCTGGCCAAGGTTTTCCACCTCAATCGCGCCTTGGTCGATCTCTCGCTCCAACGCTTTCTTGATACTTTCCATCAAGGTTTCCATCTCTTGCGATTGAGCTTCGGCTTGCTGTTGTTGTTGGTCTGACTCAGAGTTTTGATTGTCGTGAGTTGAAACCTCTGGCGACTTGCCTCCCGTCATCTTGCCTTGGTCACGCATTGTGCCGCCAGCACGCTCAGATTCACCTTCATGAAACTCAAGCGTTTGCTGCGTAATATCAATGGTCTGCTGCATGATCACATCGATCGGAGTCGGCTCTGGGCGACCAGGGCGAAACTCTTGCGCAATGATGCTAGTCCCTTTAGGAATATCTTTCACTTCCAAGCGGTTTTGTACACCAAACGCAAATTTCATCGATCCAGCGATCTGTTTGAACTTCAGTACGTCCATCTCAGAGAATGAGAGCAGCAGTACGAAGAAACACATCAGCAGTGACATCAAGTCAGCAAATGTCCCCATCCATTGAGGTAACCCCGGAGGAGGACATTTACATGGATTTTCTTCATCCATCTTCAAATCCTCTTACGCGGGTTCACCATCAATCGTGCGCTTACCTTCATTGAGGTAGCTCTTGAGGTAACCATCGATAACTCGTGGGTTCTGACCATCTTGAATCGCTAATACACCATCCATAACCAAACGACGGTTGAGTGTCTCTTGGTCACGACGCAGCGCAAGCTTGTCCGCAATTGGGAAGAACACCATGTTCGAAAGAATTGCACCGTACAGGGTCGTTAAAAGTGCTACCGCCATCGCAGGACCGATCGCTTTTGGATCATCCATGTTAGAAAGCATGGCAACTAAGCCAACCAAGGTACCAATCATACCCATCGCGGGTGCTACATCACCAAATGCAGAGAACACTTTCGCGCCCTGCTCATGACGCTCTGTGGTTAATGCGATGTCTTTTTGCAGTGCAGCACGCACCACATCACCATCATGGCCATCTACCAATAGGTCGATGCCCTTTTGCATGAAACTGTTGCTGATTTCCATTTCTTCAAGTGCCAAGAAGCCACCTTTACGTGCTGCATCCGCCATCTCTACCACTTTAGCGATAAGATCTTCAGGCTCATCGGCCTTAAACATAAATGCTTTGCCAGCGATTTTGGTTGCTCCAAAGAATTGTCCCATGGTGAACTTCATTAGAACAACAAACGTTGAACCACCCACCACGATCAAAATGGATGTCGTGTCATAGAACATCCCGAGGCTTCCACCTAGGATCATTGCCATGATTACAAAGGCAAATCCACCAATCAAACCTATTAGGGTTGCTAAATCCACTGAGCACTCCTCATGCTTTTTTGTAGCTCTACGTCGACGATAATCTTTTTATCGGCCAGACTATAAGATCTTTTAGTAAATTCTTGGCCTAAATATCACACTTTTCGTTTTTGAATCACAATTATTGGCTTACATTGCTCTTATCCTTAGCGCATAAACTCGATAAAGCTAAGGTTATTCAACCAAAGTGAGTTCAAGCCCCTTAAAAACGAACTTTCTAGCAAAATTTCTTGGTTACATTTGACCATCTCAGCGGCCTAGGGTAACGTTCGTTCATATTTCCAAACGCAGATTTATTATGGCTACTAAGAAACCTGAAAATATGAGCTTTGAAGCGGCTATCGAAGAGCTTGATGGCTTGGTTGATCAACTAGAAAATGGTGATCTAGCTTTAGATGATGCGCTGAAAAAGTTCGAACGAGGCATCTCCCTCGCTCGTGCTGGTCAAAGTAAACTAAACGATGCTGAACAGCGTGTTAGCATCTTACTGCAAAATGATGAAAATGCAGAACTTAGTGACTTTAACCCACAACCAGAATAACGAATTGTATGAGATCCCCTATGATCGAGACTTTATTGTCTTATCAAGCACGTAATAACGAGCAACTGAACCTTTGGCTTGATCGCCTGCCACACCAAAATCAGAACCTGATCAACGCAATGCGTTATGGGTTACTTTTAGGCGGCAAGCGCGCGCGTCCATTTCTTGTCTATATTACAGGGGAGATGCTCGGTTGCACCGCTGAAGAACTCGACACTCCAGCTTCTGCAGTCGAATGTATTCATGCCTACTCTCTGATTCACGACGACCTGCCAGCAATGGACGACGACGAACTGCGTCGTGGCCATCAGACCTGTCACATCAAATTCGATGAAGCGACCGCCATTTTAACGGGCGATGCCCTACAAACTCTGGCATTTACTATACTTGCGGAAGGTACATTAAGTGCTGACGGTGAAAGCAATCGCGTTCGAATGATTCAACGCCTAGCTGAAGCGTCTGGTGCACAAGGTATGTGCATTGGACAAGCTCTTGATATTGAAGCTGAAAACCGCTCAGTCACGCTAGAAGAGTTAGAAGAAGTTCACCGTAACAAGACTGGCGCTCTAATGAAGAGTGCGATTCGTTTAGGTGCTCTGGCTGCTGGCGAAAAAGCGTTTGAAGTGATGCCTCAATTAGATAAGTACGCCGATGCAATCGGGTTAGCCTTCCAAGTTCAGGATGATATTTTAGATATCATTAGCGATACCGAAACTTTGGGTAAACCACAGGGCTCTGACCAAGATTTGAACAAAAGCACCTACCCTTCTTTGTTAGGTTTAGAGGGCGCTCAAGAAAAAGCGCAAACTCTGCTACAGGAAGCGCTTCAAGCTTTGGCTGCAATCCCATACAATACCCAGTCACTCGAAGAGTTCGCCCGATACGTCATCGAGCGCAAGAACTAAGACAATAAGCGCGCATTACCTATGACTCTTGATATATCAAAGTACCCAACTCTTGCTTTGGCTGATAAGCCAGAGGATTTGCGTCTACTTCCAAAAGAGACGCTTACACAGCTTTGTGATGAATTACGTACCTATCTTCTTAACTCGGTGAGCCAGTCAAGTGGTCACTTAGCGTCAGGCTTAGGTACAGTAGAGCTAACCGTTGCTCTGCACTATGTGTACAACACGCCTTTTGACCAATTGGTTTGGGATGTTGGCCACCAAGCATACCCACATAAGATTCTTACTGGCCGTCGTGACCGCTTATCGACTATCCGTCAAAAAGATGGACTGCACCCATTCCCATGGCGTCAAGAGAGCGAATACGACACTCTATCTGTTGGTCACTCTTCAACATCGATCAGCGCCGGACTTGGTATGGCGATCAGTGCGAAGAAAGAAGGTAAGAACCGTAAAGTTGTCAGTGTGATTGGTGATGGCGCGATTACCGCAGGTATGGCCTTCGAAGCCATGAACCACGCGGGCGATATTCACAATGACATGCTGGTTATCCTTAACGATAACGAGATGTCGATCTCTGAAAACGTCGGTGCTCTAAACAACCACCTCGCTCAAGTTCTTTCTGGCAGTCTTTACACGTCAATTCGTGAGGGTGGCAAGAAAGTGCTATCAGGCGTTCCGCCAATTAAAGAGCTCGTTCGTCGTACAGAAGAACATTTAAAAGGCATGGTTGTCCCTGGCACCATGTTTGAAGAGTTAGGCTTTAACTACATTGGTCCAATTGATGGTCACGATGTGAATGAGCTGATTAAAACGCTGAAGAACATGAGAGATCTAAAAGGTCCTCAGTTCCTGCATATCATGACGAAGAAAGGTAAAGGCTACGAGCCAGCTGAGAAAGATCCAATTGGCTACCATGGCGTACCTAAATTCGATCCTGCACATTCAAGTCTGCCTAAGAGCACCAGCTCTAAACCAACTTTCTCTAAGATTTTTGGCGACTTCCTGTGTGATATGGCCGCTCAAGATCCTAAGCTAATGGCGATCACGCCTGCAATGCGTGAAGGTTCTGGTATGGTGCGTTTCTCGAAAGAGTATCCAGAACAGTACTTTGATGTAGCAATTGCTGAGCAACACGCTGTGACGCTAGCAACCGGTATGGCGATTGCCGGTGATAAGCCAATTGTGGCTATCTACTCGACTTTCCTACAACGTGGCTACGATCAACTGATCCACGATGTGGCAATCATGGATCTACCGGTTATGTTCGCTATTGACCGTGCAGGTCTCGTCGGTGCCGATGGTCAAACACACCAAGGTGCGTTCGACTTAAGTTTCATGCGCTGTATTCCAAACATGGTGATCATGGCACCAAGCGACGAGAACGAATGTCGCCAAATGCTTTACACCGGTCACCAGCACACGGGGCCAAGTGCCGTTCGTTACCCTCGCGGTAATGGCATGGGTACTGAGATTCAAAGTGAGTTTACCGCTCTTGAGATTGGTAAAGGTCGTATCGTTCGCGAAAGCGAAAAAGCAAAAGATGGCTCGAAGGTCGCTATCCTAAGCTTCGGTACTTTCCTTGAGAGTGCACTTCAAACGGCTGATGCTATCGATGCTACAGTGGCAGATATGCGCTTTGTTAAGCCCCTCGACGAAGCTCTGATCAAACAACTTGCTGCTGACCACGATGTACTAGTGACTATCGAAGAAAACGCGATTGCAGGTGGTGCGGGTGCGGGTGTGATTGAATTCTTGATGCAAGAAAAACTACTGATGCCAGTATTGAACCTTGGCCTACCAGACAAGTTTATTGCTCAAGGTACTCAAGGTGAGCTGCATGAAGAGCTTGGCTTAGATGCGAAAGGGATTGAGAAGTCTATCACTGACTATCTTGCCAAGTAGCTTTAATACGTAAGCTCGTAAGCTCCGCAAACAAAAAAGGTTGGCCCTAGGGTCAACCTTTTTAGTATCTGCTAATTAGTTTGGTGTATCGCCAACTAAACCTTAGCCCTTCAGTTAACTCACACTAACCAACCTGCGAAATGTGCCACGGCATACAACGAAATAGCCGCCATAATACCCGCTACAATATCGTCAATCATGATACCCAAGCCGCCGTGAATTCGCGCATCTAGCCAACCAATCGGCCAAGGTTTTACCATGTCAAAGAAGCGGAAAAGCACAAAACCAGTCAGAAGCCATTTCCAGTCATCGGCAGGGATATTCAGCATAGGCACTAAGCTCATGGTGATCCAAAAGCCCGCAAACTCATCCCAAACGATAGAACCGTGGTCATGCACGCCCATATCATCAGACGTTACTTGGCAGATCTTAATACCAATAATGCAGCTTACCACCACCACGGCAACGTAAGCAGGAAACGGTAGCTGAACCAACAATAGGTACAACGGAATTGACGCAAGCGTGCCCATTGTGCCGGGAATAATAGGCGATAAGCCACTGCCAAAACCCGTTGCTAAGAAATGCCAAGGATTTTTAAGAGAAATAAGAGAAAGTGGGTTTGTCATCAATTAACCTTAAAGTGATCGTAACCAGTTAAGTTCCAGCTTAGTGGTTCACCATTATTGTGTAATTCAAAATATTCTACAGGTCTTATCTGGCCAATGCAGGTGACTTTTGTACCAGTGTGTGACAAAGCACTTTCCAGCGACCCTTTATTCTCTTCTGGTACAGTAAAGCACAGTTCGTACTCTTCACCACTCGTTAGCGCATACTGATGAGCTGAAGTGATATCAGGAGCGAACTGACGTAACTCTGGAGAGATAGGCAGCGTGCTTACATCAATACTCGCGCCAACTTGAGAACGCTTAAGGATATGTTTTAAATCAGCAATAACGCCATCAGAGATATCAATCGCAGATGAAGCAAGGTTCACTAGAGCCTGACCCGCTAACACTCGTGGGGCGCTCACATAATGTCTCTCTTCAAGCTCAGCAGCATAGGGCTTCGCTCTGTTCTGCTCAGGGTTAAGTAACACTTCTAAGCCAGCTTTGCTGTCACCTAGATTACCTGTTACGTAAATCCAGTCGCCCACTTTCGCGCCATCTCTGCGCAGCGCTCGTCCTTCAGGAACAAAGCCCTGTACCGTCAGTGTCAGGCTTAGTGGACCTTTGGTTGTGTCGCCACCAATTAACTGAATACCAAAGTAGTCTGCGAGTTTAAAAAAGGAGTCACAGAAGGGAGCAAGCCATGCTTCATCGATTTCAGGCATGGTTAAAGCAAAAGACACCCAAGCAGGCGTCGCGCCCATTGCAGCAAGGTCACTGATATTGGAAGCCAACGCTTTGTGTGCCACCCAAGCCGGATTCGCCTCAGCTAAGAAATGGGTACCAGCCACTAAGGTGTCCGTGCTGATCGCTATCTCAACATTGCCCGGCGCTTTGACCAAAGCACAATCATCGCCAGCAGCTAGAAGAACGTCTTTACGTTGTGGTTGTCGATTTACAAAATATTTTTCAATCAGGTTAAATTCGCCAGACATCACATGCCCTATCTTTAGTCTCATAAAAATCGCCGTAATCATGGATATTACAGAAATTTAGTTACAAAAAAGGCCAGCACAAAAGCTGACCTTTAGATTCAATATACGAACGTCTTATTTCTTACGAACGTGCGGTGCAGCTTTATCAAGCACACCGTTAACAAACTTATGGCTGTCTTCTGCTGCAAATACTTTTGCAAGCTCGATAGCTTCGTTGATAACCACTTTGTATGGTACATCTTCGCGACGAGTCATCTCGTACATAGCTAAACGTAGAAGCGCTAGTTCCATCAGATCCAGATCTTGCATAGGGCGAGATACGAATGGACGAAGCTTGCTATCAAGTTCCATGTGGCTAAGAGCAACACCAGTTAGTAGGTCGCGGAAGTATGCAACGTCTGTTTCTGGCATAGCAAGAGCAGGCTCTGCAGCATGATGCTCTTCTTCATCATACTTACCACCAGATAAGAACTGTTCTTCAACGGTAGCAATATTTTCTTTAGTAATTTGCCAAGAATAAATTGCTTGTAGAGCAAATTGACGTGCGTTACGACGTGCGGCTGGTTTCACACTGGCCCCCATTAGGAATCGATTTCAGAAAGAACGTTGATCATCTCAAGTGCGCTAAGTGCTGCTTCTGCACCCTTATTACCAGCCTTGGTTCCTGCGCGTTCAATAGCTTGATCGATCGTATCAACAGTAAGAACACCAAACGCTACTGGAAGAGAATATTCCAGAGACACTTGTGCCAAACCTTTATTACATTCACTACAAACATAGTCAAAGTGAGGTGTACCGCCACGAATTACTGTACCAAGAGATACAATCGCATCGAACTTACCTGTTTTTGCAACGCGCTGCGCTACAAGTGGAAGTTCTACTGCACCAGGGCAACGAACAACAGTGATGTTGTCTTCGCTTACTTGTCCATGACGCTTTAAAGTATCGATTGCACCAGAAAGTAAACTTTCGTTAATAAAACTGTTGAAACGAGCAATAACGATAGCAATTTTTGCATTTGGCGCTGGGAAGCCACCCTCGATCACTTTCATAAGCCTTCCTTTAACTATTTTCATCAAGTGAGAATCGCCGGATTCTAGCACAAAACTGTGAGCAATATCTAATGGTAATTTAGAAGAACAGACACCGGCAATGTAAAGATGATAAAGCAGCGCTGATCCCAAGCATATAGGAACAGCGAGTAACCAAGTTTGTGTGTTGAACACGTTTTGAGTCGGACTTGGCTACTTTGCTCTTTTGGCAAGATTTATCACCAAAAGAGCCACTGAAATCATCGGTAAATTATGTTGCTACAAACGGAGAAACGTCTGCTTGCTAACGCATGGTTTATTCGCAAACGTACTCAACAACGTTAAGGCCAAAACCACCCAATGCGTGGTAACGCTTAGTGCTTGAAGAAAGCAGACGCATATCGTGCACACCTAGATCTTGAAGAATCTGAGAACCGACACCAACACGACGCGAGGTACCCTGCTTCTTCGCCATAGTTGGCTGCTCGTTCTTGTCTTGCGCTTCGAATGTCTTCACTTTGTGAATCAAAGAATCAGACGACTCTTCGTTGCCAAGAATAACCAACACACCGCCTTCGTCGCCAATACGCTTCATCGCTTTATCTAGCGACCAGCTGCGTTCAGTACCACGGTCTGAATGAAGCAGATCGGTGAACGTGTCATGCAGGTGAACACGTACCAAAGGAGCACCTACAGACAAGTCGCCTTTTTGCATTGCGTAGTGGATCTGGTTATCAATCGTGTCACGGTAAGTCACAAGCTCAAAATCACCAAACTCTGTTGGTAAATGGCATTGTGCTACACGCTCAATCGTTGTTTCTGTGTTGTTGCGGTATTCAATCAAGTCAGCAATCGTGCCTAGCTTGATGTCGTGTTTTTCAGCAAACACTTCAAGGTCAGGGCGACGAGCCATAGTACCGTCGTCGTTAAGGATCTCAACGATAACCGATGCTGGCTCGCAGCCTGCAAGACGTGCTAAATCACAACCTGCTTCTGTGTGTCCTGCGCGAGTCAGAACACCGCCATCTTGCGCTGTCAGTGGGAAAATATGACCAGGTTGAACAAGATCAGCCGCTTTCGCATCTTTCGCCACTGCCGCTTGAACCGTCACTGCACGGTCTGATGCAGAGATACCCGTTGTTACGCCCTCTGCCGCTTCAATCGAAACAGTAAAGTTAGTGGTGTACTGTGCGTTGTTATCTTGAACCATAGGCGCTAGACCCATGCGGTTTGAACGCTCTTTGGTTAGCGTCAGACAAATTAAACCACGGCCGTACATCGCCATGAAGTTAATCGCTTCTGGCGTCACATGTTCTGCTGCCATGATCAGATCGCCTTCATTTTCGCGATCTTCATCATCCATCAGGATAACCATTTTTCCTAGGCGAATGTCTTCAATAATTTCTTGAGGAGTACTAATTGGCATTGTTCTATATCCTTTGAAATGGTTCTGCTTCCTAGAACCGACACTATTTAAACCTGATGATATTGCTTCGCTTTACAAAGTCTCGCTTAACGCACTTTGTATCAACGGTTAGGCAAAACCATTCTGCTGTAAGAATTCCATCGTTAATCGAGATTCAGGCTCAGATTCTTGTTGCTGGCCTTGCAGTAAACGCTCCATGTAACGTGCTAATACATCAACTTCTATATTCACTTTACGACCGACATTGAATTGGTCGATGGTGGTTTCTGAAGAAGTATGAGGAACGATAGTCAGCTTGAATGCGTTCTTACGTAAATCGTTCACAGTCAGGCTAATGCCATCAACTGTTACTGAGCCTTTTTGAGCCACGTATTTTGAGATTTCTGCTGGCATTTCTACCCAGAATTCAATCGCACGGCCAACTTGGTTACGTTCAACAATCTCACCCACGCCATCAACGTGACCAGACACTATATGTCCACCGAAACGCGTGGTTGGTAACATTGCTTTCTCAAGGTTAACTTTATCGCCCGCTTGGTAATCGACAAAACCCGTTTTTTTCAGGGTCTCAAGCGAAAGATCTGCACTGTAGCTGTGGTCGTTATATTCAACAACTGTCAAACACACACCATTGGTAGCGATACTGTCGCCTAACTTAACGTCAGCCATATCAAGCTTACCAACATTAACCGTTACGGTGATGTCTTCTCCGCGGGGAGTGATTGCACTCAATGTACCTACGGCTTCTACAATTCCTGTAAACATTTTAAAACTCTTTTTGTTGTCAACGACACGTATGTAGTTGGAGTAACTATTTCCACTGTGGTTTCGTTACTATCTGTTTCGAAATACGGGTTTCGCAACGATGCGAATATCCACACCAACCTGTCGAACATCTTTAATTTCTAGGTCAATAACGTCAGACATTGAAGTGAGCCCTAATGCACCCATCAAACCTCGTCCGTCACTGCCCATAAGTTTAGGTGCTAAATAAAGGATTAGCTCATCCACCAGCTGCTCTTCAATCAAGCTTTTTGCCAATGTTGCGCCCGCTTCGACCCAAATATGGTCGATATGATTGGCAGGTAATTGACGCATCAGATCGTGCAAATCGAGCTGACCTGCATCTGTGGTTGCGACTTCAATATCAGCAGATGCTTCGGCAACTCTCAACACCGATGTTGGAGTCTGGAATAACTTGAGTTCAGGACGCAGTTGGTTTTGACGATCAAGAATCACGCGAATCGGCTGACGCAGCTCGTCTTCAGCGTAATGACCTTTGATACTGCTTGGCAACTCTGCCCAACGAACATTCAACGACGCGTTGTCTTCAATCACCGTCTGGCTAGTTGACAACACAGCGCCTGATTTTGCTCGGTAGTTCTGAACATCACGACGTGCTTCTGGCGATGTGATCCACTGGCTTTGGCCATTTTCCAATGCCGTTTGCCCATCAAGGCTAGCGGCCATCTTTAACTGAACGAATGGCATGCCAGTTTGCATACGCTTGATAAATGCAGGGTTCAAGTCGAGAGCGTCTTGCTCTAGCAAACCGATTTCAACCTCAATACCCGCATCGCGTAGCATTTTGATACCACGACCTGCGACTTTTGGGTTTGGGTCCTGCATGGCACAAATCACTTTGGCTACTTGAGCCTTAATCAAACCTTCAGCACAAGGCGGCGTTCGACCGTAATGAGAACAAGGCTCTAGCGTGACATAAGCCGTCGCACCTTTTGCTTTGTCGCCTGCCATTCGCATGGCATGTACTTCAGCATGAGGTTCGCCAGCTTTGGCATGAAAACCTTCACCAACGATCTGACCGTCGGTTTGTACAATGACACAACCCACATTAGGGTTTGGCGCAGTAGTGTAAATGCCGCGTTTTGCTAACTGAATAGCACGCGACATCATTTGAAAATCTAGGGGAGTAAAGTTTGACATGATTGAGGAGTTAATCCTCTAATTTAGCGATTTCTTCGCCAAACTCTCGGATGTCTTCAAAGCTGCGGTAAACAGAGGCAAAACGAATGTACGCCACTTTATCCAATTCTTTCAATTGGCCCATCACAAGATTACCAATCATCTCGCTTGGTACTTCACGCTCACCAGTTGCACGGAGTTGTGACTTAATCGTACTGATCGCAAGTTCAATCGCGTCAGCACTCACTGGGCGTTTTTCTAGGGCGCGCTGTACACCACCCACCATTTTATCTTCATTAAATGGTTCGCGGTTTCCATTCGACTTTATGACTTTAGGCATCACAAGTTCTGCCGATTCGAACGTAGTAAAACGTTCACTACATGCAAGGCATTGACGGCGACGACGAACCTGATGGCCATCGGCTACCAGTCTTGAATCGATTACTTTAGTGTCGTTCTCTGAACAAAAAGGACAATGCATATCACCTCCAAATAATTGAATATCAGTGTAACGGAATTGCCAAACGTTAGGAAAGAAAAAGGGCCAATTAAGGCCCTTTTGTGTGGTGATTCATTGATTATTGCTACTCGACCGCCATTTCAAAAATGAGCTGAGGAGTAAAATTAACGACCAGCGTTAACCGCGGACTAAATAGTTCGCTTTACCTACCCATTTGTAGCTTGTCAGCTCTTCTAAACCCATTGGGCCGCGAGCATGCAATTTCTGAGTAGACACGGCAACTTCAGCACCTAAACCAAACTGTGCTCCATCAGTGAAACGTGTTGATGCATTCACATAAACCGCTGCAGAACCAACAGAGTTAATGAAACGCTCTGAGCTCTCTAAGCTATTGGTCATGATCGCATCTGAATGACTCGCGTTGTGTACACGCATGTGGTCAATCGCTTCTGCCACATCCGCTACCACTTTCACGCCTAGCGTGTAGCTTAGCCATTCAGTGTCAAAGTCGCCTTCAACCGCATCACGTTGGTCTTCAAAACCCGCTAGCAGCGATTTTGCACTGGTATCAGCAACTAAGGTTACCTTGCCGTCTAAACGCTGTTTCAGCTTAGTTAGGAAAGCTTCAGCAACCGCTTCATGCACTAGCAGTGTATCTAACGAGTTACACGCCGATGGACGTTGAACTTTTGAGTTTTCGACCACATCGACAGATTTCTCAAGATCAGCGCTTTCATCAACGAAGATATGGCTGATACCAAAGCCGCCGATGATTACTGGGATGGTGCTGTTCTCTTTACACATCTTGTGCAGACCAGCGCCGCCACGAGGAATGATCATATCCACGTAGTCGTCCAGTTTAAGCAGTTGAGAAACGAGTTCACGATCAGGCTTCTCGATGTACTGAACAGAAGCGGCTGGAAGCTCCGCTTTCTCTAATGCAGACTGGATAACCTTAACCAGTTCCATGTTCGAGAAAAACGTCTCTTTACCACCACGTAGAATGCTTGCGTTACCTGTCTTCAGACACAGAGCTGCAATATCGATGGTTACGTTCGGACGCGCTTCATAGATAACACCCACCACACCAAGTGGCACGCGGCGACGAGACAGCGACATACCGTTTTCTAGTACTTTGCTGTCAATTTCGCTGCCAACTGGGTCATTCAGGCTAATCACGTTACGAACATCGTTAGCGATACCGGTTAAGCGCTCTTCGTTAAGAAGTAGACGATCGAGCAGTGCGTCAGTTAAACCCGCTTCGCGACCTAATTCGATGTCTTTCGCGTTCGCTTCTAAAATCGTTGTTGCGTTTGCTTCTAGCTCATCAGCGATAATCGCCAATGCTTTATTCTTTTGCGCCGTAGATGCGGTCGCTAGGTGGAAAGCAGCGTCTTTTGCTGCGATACCCATGTTAGTTAAATCCACGTTTAACTCTCCCTAAATTCTGTCTGTCTTTGGATGCAAAAAGGTGATTCACCTTATCATCACGAGCTACTCTTGGATTACAACTAGGTCGTCACGGTGAATGACTTCTGACCCATAATCGTATCCAAGGATGTCGCCAATATCTTTACTGTGCTTGCCTGCAATTTTTGCTAGGTCTTGGCTTGAATAACTGGCGATACCACGCGCAATTACTTTGCCTTTGCTGTCTGTGACTTGGGTAACTTCACCACGAGAGAATTCGCCTTTAACTCGAACAACCCCTTTCGCCAACAAGCTGCTGCCTTTGGTGTTGACTGCGTTTACTGCGCCGTCGTCAACCACGATGTCACCTGCTGAAGCAGGGCCCGCTAAAATCCAGCGTTTACGGTTTTCAAGCGCTTCCGCTAAAGGCAAGAAACGTGTGCCTTGTGGGTTATCACTCAGTGAATCAAACACCACATTTTCAGCACTGCCCGCAGCAATAATCACTTCGATGCCTGCGCGACGAGCAATGTCAGCCGCCTGCAGTTTTGTCGCCATGCCGCCAGTACCCAACGTAGTACCGCTGCCACCTGCGATCTTACGCAGCGTGTCATCAATGGTTTTCACTTCTTTGATGAGCTCAGCATTTGGATCTTTACGAGGGTCAGCCGTAAACAGGCCTTTTTGGTCTGTTAGTAGCAAAAGCTTATCAGCACCGCACAAAATACCCACTAAGGCCGACAAGTTATCATTGTCGCCCACTTTAATTTCGTTGGTTGCTACTGCGTCGTTTTCGTTTACTACCGGAATAATATCGTGCTCAACCAGTGCGTTGATCGTGTCACGTGCATTAAGAAAACGCTCGCGATCATCGAGATCAGCACGAGTCAGTAGCATCTGGCCAATCTTAAGGCCATAGATAGCAAACAAAGACTCCCAAACTTGAATCAACTGACTTTGCCCAACTGCCGCAAGCAACTGTTTGCTCGCCATTGAGTTGGGAAGTGCGGGGTAACCAAGGTGCTCACGTCCTGCTGCAATTGCACCAGACGAAACCATAACCACAGAGTGGCCTTGTTTTTTTAATTCAGCACATTGACGAACCAGCTCAACCATATGAGCGCGGTCTAATGCCAATGTTCCACCAGTTAAGACACTGGTACCCAGTTTAACAACGACAGTTTTACGCTGTGTTGTTGTCCCGCTTTGATGATTTGTTGTCATGAAGTCTTTTATGGATAAAACAAATAAGAGGTGATGTTTTAGCAATCAAAAGGGGAATTCACAAGCAGAAAAGGTGCGAAATCGCACCTTTTTGCTTTATATAGAAGAGTAACCTTTAAAATTAGACGAATTCGACAGACTCTTCGTCTAATTGGATACTGATTTCAAACTTACTTTGAAGTTCATCAACCAGTTTCTTGTGGAAGGCTTCTTGAGTTCGAGAGACCTCAGCGACCGCCTTTTTAGGTAACGGCAAAGAATCCCAGTTACCATCGATGTTGTACTTGCCGATATTGTACTTCGCCGAATATCCCTCTTCCGACTTATCCAATTCCAGCCACCAGCCCCAGAACTCGCGTTCTTCTGGTGATTTTTTATCGTTCACACATACAGACAAGCAATCAAAGATATAGTGGCCTTCTTCTGATTGCGGTTCCCTTAAGTAAGGCCCGATCGCCTTTAAAACATTCAACAAGCGGTAATGCGTAGGTTGTTGTGTCACTTCTGACATATTGAATCTCCATTTTCAATGTTAAGAATGACGTTACTCAGACTGTTATACGTAGAAACTACGCATTTGGATTTTATAAATGACCTCTGAGTATCAGGTACTTAGTTTGTACATTTTTCATGCTTAACTAATTTAGGAGAAATGTCATCTAAATAATTCATCCTCAAGCCACTTTATCGCCAATTCGAGGGATTGCTCATAACCTTGTGTAATTGACTTAGCTTTGATTTTCTTCGCTTTTCCGTAATCACTGTAAATAGCAACCAGTTGATTATCCATTGGCGGTGAAACCGGGTCGCCTTCCAGAGCCAATGCCAAGATAGGAACACTGGTTTTACTGTTTGACAGCAAACCTTGTACCTTGAGTGACCACGCCATCAACTGCCCAGAAAGGCTATTGATATCGACCGCCCCTTTACCAAGGCGCGAAGCCAACACATCTAGATGCATTTTAGGCATCTGCTTAAGTTTGTCTGCATGAACAAAGATATCGTGAATTGGCGCGCCTAAAGAAATACACGCTTTAATCTTATGTTGCTCGAGGAAAGATAATCTCACCATCGCATTGCCACCGAAGCGGAAACCAAACAAGCCGACTTTGTGGTGATCGACCCATGGGATGTTAGGCAATTCATTCAGCACTGCTTGGTGAAGACAAGATGAGTCTTCTGTTAACGGCCAATGTGCACTGTGCCCTATTGATGGCATGTCTACCGTTAACATAGCAATGTTCTTAGGTGCTAAATAATCCCTAAACAGGCGCCACATATCGGTTTGCAAGCTATCTAGACCCGCGCTGACAATCACAACCGGTTGTGGTTTATCTGTCTTGGTTAGATGCAAGTTCGCTTTGATCTTCTTGTTTTGGTATGGAATATCAATCTGCTTGACGATCAACTTAGTGTGCTTGATCGCTTCAGAATACGCTGCGTTGGCCAACACTTGAGCCTGAGCTGCCAAGTTGTCGTTCTTGAGGTGTGGGTAACCCGCAATACTGAAGCACAACGATGCGGAAAATAGCTCTTCAGCCATCTCTTCACCATTCTTCTCATTAGAACGATTTTGATGCTGCATACCCAGCTTGGTCCATTCGTATGCCCAGTTACCACTTCGGTAACCCATGACCGTATCAAGCCACTCATCGGTTGTACGAGAGTTATCTGATGACGCGATGCGAGCCAATACCGCTTCCTGCTCTATTGGATTAACGCCTTGCCATACCCACTGAAGACGTCTTAGGTTTCGATACCATGATGAGTTTTGCTGTTCACGTTTCTCATCCAATAGCGCTTCAGAGCTTGGCATGTATTGTGTCAACATTGAGGTCTCTTTCGCTTGCTTGTGCTTTACAAACAAAGTTTCCGAAAGGTTCGAGCTCGTTTCTTCTGGTTCAGACATTGGAATACTTAATAAGAAATGGTTGTTACTAATAATATAAAAAAAAATGACCCTATAAAGGGTCATTTCTCAAAAAACTAAGTTTACGCTTATTTTGACTTGCGATTTACTGGCTCTACGTAGCTTAGGCTAGTATCCCAAGGTTGCTCAATCCATGTATCTTGAGCGATATCAACAATGTACTCGTCTAGCAAATCAGCGCCAGATGGTTTTGCACATACAGCGATCAGTTTCGCTTTAGGGTACATTTCGCGAAGCTTACGTGCAGTGTCACCACTATCAACCAAGTCTTCAACGATTAGGAAGCCTTCGCCGTCACCTTCAGGTGCTTTAACTACTGTCATATCACGTTGGTGATCGTGGTCGTAGCTAGAAATACAAATCGTATCTACGTGACGAATACCTAGCTCACGAGCCAAGATTGCACCAGGAACCAAACCACCACGGCTTACTGCCCAGATGCCTTTCCACTGCTCTGCTGGCATTTGCTTTTCAGCAAGTTGACGGCAGTAAGTCTGCATGTTGTCCCAAGTGATAACGAATTTGTTGCTCATAGTATAAAACCTAATAATTTTGTCATGTTATTAGAGGCTATTTCAAACATAGCCTCTTCAGCGATTAAGCAGAAATCTAGACGATTAAGCGAAAATGTATTTAAGAATAAAGATAGCCGACATTACCCACACAGCAGGTGAAACGTCGCGACCTTTACCACTTAGCAGCTTAATTGCAGCGTAAGCGATGAAACCTAGTGAGATACCCTCAGCGATAGAGTACGTCAGCGGCATAAGCAGACATGTTACCACGACTGGTGCTGCTTCCGTAAGATCACGCCAATCAATGCCAACTAGGCCAGACATCATCAGAATTGCTACATAGAAAAGTGCACCTGATGTTGCGTAAGCCGGAATCATACCTGCAAGTGGCGAGAAGAAAAGAGCCAGTAGGAATAAGATACCAACAACAACAGCCGTTAGACCGGTACGGCCGCCTTCAGCAACACCCGCAACACTCTCAACATAAGAAGTAGTATTTGATGTACCTAGCAGTGCACCAATAGATGTTGCTGTAGAGTCAGCAAGCAGTGCTTTGTTCAAGCGAGGTAGTTTGCCGTCTTCTTTGATTAGGTTTGCTTTCGTTGCAACACCAACCAGAGTACCCGCTGTATCGAACAAATCGACGAACAAGAACGCGAATACCACTGAAATCATACCGATTTCAAATACAGCAGAGAAATCAAGCTGCATGAATGTAGGAGCAAGGCTTGGTGGTGTAGACATGATGCCGCCGTATTGAACGTCACCAATAACAATGCCAAGAGCTGTGATAGCTAGAATCGCAATCATTACTGCCCCTTTCACGCCACGGTGAACAAGAGCAATCGTTAGGAAGAAACCAAGTGAGCCTAGGATAGGAGCAATCGCGGTAATGTCGCCCAGTGAAACTTTAGTTGCTGGGTTAGAAACAACGATGCCTGCATTGCTAAGCGCAATAAACGCTAGGAAAAGACCGATACCTGCAGAGATACCAACACGCAGAGACATAGGGATCGAGTTGATAATCCATTCACGGATCTTAAAGATGCTTAAGAAGATGAAGATTACGCCTGATACGAAAACCGCTGCCAGAGCAACTTGCCACGTATAACCCATACCCATTACAACAGCGTAGGTAAAGAATGCGTTCAAACCCATGCCTGGAGCTTGAGCAATTGGGTAGTTAGCAACAAAGCCCATGATGAAACAGCCAATAGCAGCCGCTAAACAGGTTGCTACAAATACAGCGCCATGGTCCATACCAGCATCAGCTAGAATCATTGGGTTTACAAAAATGATGTAAGCCATTGTTAGGAAGGTTGTTAGACCTGCGATGATTTCAGTGCGCACATTGGTGCCATTTTCACTGAGTTTGAATAGCTTTTCGAACATTATCGAATCCTATAAGGGTAAAAAGTAAACGGTTGCGTAATCGATTGGCTGTGGATTATAAAGTTATCAAATAACAAATTCCAGATAGAATTAAGGCTCTAATCGATATTTATCAGAATGCCGTATGAAACAAAGCGATTAAAAATGAAGATATCATCGATAAATAACCATTAAAAACAAACAATTAACAACAATAGACTCACTAAAACTAGTTGGTTGTTTTTTCTACCATCGGTTATTTTCATTGATAATCTAGCCAGTAAATTCTGAATTCAAACTCACAATAGTTATGTATTTTTCAACAGGATCAGTAATAAGGCGCAAATTGATATTTCGGCGTTTAAAAAACAACCACGCAGAACAGCAAGGAAAGTGACAAGCGAAAGCGGTTTGGAAAAGTAGCAGGCAAAAAAAACGCCACTCAAAACTGAGTGGCGGTAGAATCTGTCAACCAAAAGGGCTGTAAAAGAATTCCAATATATAGGGGTGAACAAAACTGTTCGAGTTACATGCTTACGGTATTAGTAACCAAAGCTTGTAGGGTATGCAAAGTTGCTAGTGTAAACAGAGCTGTTAATCCAGAACATTGCAGATGGTAAACCTTTCATAACTATCACCTTAATAAATCAATAAAAAACGAATTTGATTTCTCGGTTCCTTGGAGGCGATAAAACGGACTCATCCTTTGAGCATTTACTCTTCATCTCAGAAGTTGGTTATTAATATACCCTAAAGAAAAAAGATTACAAGTATTTTTTGCTATACGTCACATTTTTGGCCATTTACGGTTATTTTGCAAACTTATTTTGTAATAAAACTACAAAATAGAATTAAACAAACGTTTGCCTGCTCCATTTATAAGCATCAAGGCGCTTAGCTGTGATCAGATGGACAAGATCGCTTTCAAAATTTGAGCTATTTGAGGTTTAGAACCGCTACTCGTCAAAACGCTCAAGTGGTATGCTGTTGCCATCAAAACAGACCCATATTTTAGATTTTTGTTCTAGGTTTTTCCCCATACAAAACCTAAATATATGGTTATTAAATAAAAAAGGAGTCATCCGTGTCTGAATTCCATTCTGAGATCAGTAAATTATCCCCTGCCCCTATCTGGCAGTTCTTCGATAAGATTTGCTCAATCCCACACCCTTCTAAGCATGAAGAAGAGCTTGCTCAATACATTATTGCTTGGGCAACAGAGCAAGGCCTAGATGTACGTCGTGACCCAACGGGTAACGTATTCATCAAAAAGCCAGCAACGGCGGGTATGGAAAACAAAAAAGGTGTAGTGCTACAAGCTCACATCGATATGGTTCCACAAAAGAACGAAGACACAGTTCATGACTTTGCTAAAGATCCAATTCAACCATACATTGATGGTGAGTGGGTTACAGCTAAAGGCACAACGCTTGGCGCTGATAACGGCATGGGCATGGCTTCTTGCCTAGCGGTTCTTGCTTCAAACGAAATCCAGCACGGCCCTATCGAAGTTCTACTAACAGTAGATGAAGAAGCAGGCATGACTGGTGCTTTCGGTCTTGAAGCGGGTTGGTTAGAAGGCGATATCCTTCTTAACACCGATTCAGAGCAAGAAGGCGAAGTGTACATGGGTTGTGCTGGCGGTATCGACGGCGCAATGACATTTGAAATTGCTCGTAATGCGATTCCAGCTGACTTCGTAACACGTAAGCTAACGCTAAAAGGCCTAAAAGGCGGTCACTCTGGTTGTGACATCCACACAGGTCGTGCAAACGCAAACAAACTGCTTGCTCGCTTCCTAGCGGGTCACGCAAAAGAGCTAGACCTTCGCATCGTCGAATTCAAAGGTGGTAGCCTTCGTAACGCGATCCCTCGTGAAGGTTTCGTAACGGTTGCTGTTCCTGCGGCAAACCAAGAAAAACTGGCTTCACTATACAACTACTACACTGAGCTGCTTTCAACAGAGCTAGGTAAAGTAGAAGACAGCATCGTGACTTTCAATGAAGAAGCTTCTGTAGAAATGGGCGCACTTGCGTCAGCAGACCAAGCTCGCTTTATCGCGGCACTTAACGCATGTCCAAACGGCGTGATTCGTATGAGTGACGAGATTGAAGGTGTTGTGGAAACGTCTCTAAACGTAGGTGTTATCACAACAGAAGAGAACTCAATCACAGTACTTTGCCTGATCCGCTCTCTTATCGATTCAGGTCGTAGCCAAGTAGAAAGCATGCTTCACTCTGTTGCTGAACTAGCAGGCGCTAACATCGCGTTCTCTGGTGCTTACCCAGGTTGGAAACCAGACGCAGATTCAGAAATCATGCATATCTTCCGTGACATGTACGAAGGTATCTACGGTCACAAGCCAAACATCATGGTTATCCATGCTGGTCTTGAGTGTGGTCTATTCAAAGAACCTTACCCGAACATGGATATGGTTTCTTTCGGCCCAACCATCAAGTTTCCGCACTCTCCTGATGAGAAAGTGAAGATCGACACCGTTGAGCTATTCTGGAACCAAATGGTTGCATTGCTTGAAGCGATCCCAGAAAAAGCTTAATTCGATAAGCTATGTTTGTTCAGTAAATGGTGTTTTACAGTAAACACCGTTTATCTGAGACAAAATAAAACAGGTACTCAATGAGTACCTGTTTTTGTATCTAATCTTTGTAGCTACTACTTGTGACTAAATAAACAATTAAGCGCGTGAAGCCGCGTAGCTTTCTAGCTCATCAATTGAAGTTTGTGCCACAACTTCGCCATCGATGAAGTACGTCACCATCTCGCCATCACGAACACCGATTAACGTCGCACGCTCACCAGACTGGTAAGTAATGTCCATTTGGATCGTGTTTTCATCAATCTGCTGCATTTGACCTTTTTCGATCACATCTGCACTCGTGATAGGACCCACTGGCGCTTCCGTTAGCGACGGATCAAGTTGGTGGTTGATGTCTAGGTAAGTATCAGTCTTAGTATCAAAGATGTGCGGAGCACCTGTTAGTGGGTTGCTACCAGTCCAGAACTCTAGTGAGTTGAATACTATGTAATCGGCAGCAACTGTTAGACCGTATGCAGGTGCAAGTAGAATGTTCAAACCACCACGAGCGTAACGGTTATCAACAGCCTTGATGTTGAACTTCATTAGGTAACCCGTTACTGCGTTGCTACCAACACAGCCAGATAAAGCAACAGATACCACCGCTAGTGCTACAACTTTTGAAATTGTTTTTTTCATTTTGATCTCAATATTTGAATTTGGCCGCCAAAAAATGGCGGTGGATAATACCAACGAACTGAATGACAAATATCAGCTCTAAGTTAATGTATTGTCATAAAATTCAAAATTTTAAACACCCTTCAATTAGCCAGATAAAAAACTGAAACCAATTCAGAAGCCCCTTCATAAAAAACTTTTGTCGTCACCGTAAAGCGATTGATTCGTACTAAAAATCAACGATTGCTACATTCCGTGTTAACGAATTATCACCATGTTGAGAACAACCTAAATGGCAAGACTAAAACCTAATCAACCATTCGAATTACTTGGTTATACTGTTCAGCCAGGACAGCGAATGGAGATTGAACTGCAAGCGGCTCAGCTTTACACGCATTCTCCACTTTCGATCCCGATTGAAATTATTCACGGTCGCCAAGCAGGCCCAACACTGATGGTAAATGCGGCTATCCACGGCGATGAGCTAAACGGTGTTGAGATTGCACGACAACTGACCAATGCGATTGATCCAAAGAAACTGAAAGGGACATTAATTGTTGTGCCTATCGTTAACGTATTTGGCTTTATCCATAAATCTCGTTACCTACCAGACCGTCGTGACCTAAACCGTTGCTTCCCTGGCAGTGAGAAAGGATCGTTAACATCACGTATCGCTTACACCTTCTTTGAGAACGTGGCAAAGCACTGTGATTACATTCTGGATCTACACACGGGCGCGATTCACCGTACCAATCTGCCACAGATTCGTGCAAACCTATCGAACCCTGAGACACTGCGCATCGCAAAAGCGTTCGCAACACCCGTGATTATTGATTCTCCACTGCGCGACGGTTCACTGCGTAGCGAAGCGGAAAAACTGGGTATTCCTGTATTAACTTACGAAGGTGGTGAAGCGCTGCGTTTTGATCACCTCGCGATTCGTGCGGGTTACCTTGGCGTGCATCAAGTGATGAAAGAAATCGGCATGCTGCGCCCTAACCGTAAGAAGTTACCAGAGCCAGTATTGAGTAAATCCACCAGCTGGATCCGCGCTGAATCAGACGGTATTTTGCGTAACATGGTAAGACTTGGCGAACAGGTTGAAGCAGGACAAACCCTTGCTTACATCAGCTCTCCATTGGGTCACCAAGAAGGCCAAGTGATCACAACCAAAGGCGGTATCGTGATTGGTCAGCAAACTCTGCCTTTGGTCAACGAAGGTGATGCTGTGTTCCACATCGCTTACTTCAAGCAAGACGATGAAGAAGTAGGACAATCAGTAGAAAGCTACATTGAAGAAGTGGCAGAAGACGATTGGCTAACTGCACTGAATAACTGATCAGACAATGCTTAACAGTTTAAGAGCTCGACGTTAAAAGCGAGAAGCCAAACCGAGCTCTTAAACACAATAAAACAGAACTCCACAAACTAAAAAGCCCCAAAACACTTTTAACTCGAAAGAAAAAAGTTGTATCGGGGCTTTTTTTTCACAAATCCCTTATCTTAAAATTAAGGGATCTATAAATTAGTCATGCACTGAATTATTCAGCGTCTTGTTGCTCTTCTGCACGAGCTTTAGCGCGCGCTTCACGTGCTTGCTCAGCTTTAAGCTCTTTAGTGTGACGTAGTTCGTCACGCTCTTTACGCTGCTCTGATTTACGCTCGTTACGTTCAGCTTGGTTAGCGATGAAAGATGCTAGCTCTTTCTCTGCCCACTCTTGTGCTAGAGCTTCAGTTTCGAAACCAGACTCACGCTTAGATACTGTAGTGCTGCGAGACGTTACTTGACGAGTAATCTCTGCACACCAACCGTTGCGTTTTTCTGTAAGGCGGATATCAAATTTTTTGTTCTTAGACATGTTCTATTTTTTCCTAAGGGAGATCATTAAGGGATCGGTCAACTTTGATAACTCCATCTAAGTGAGCATCTTTTAACACCATCCCTTGGTAAGCGCGGTATTAGAGCACAAATCAATGAATATTGCTGCAAATATTTGCAGCGGATCACACTCCAATGCTGCAAATCGTTTGCGCCTAATTTCAATCGGTTCATAACTCTCGGTTCACCATCAACTTCTATCCTATTTTATCGATAACAATGAAATGAACTATGCTCAAACAGAGATAAATGAAAGAGATACCTGCTTGCTCAGGTTTATAGACTCTACTGTCTCACCTACTCCGCTCATAATTAAAATAGCTAAGGAGTTGCTATGGATAGCTTCATCAAAAATTTACCCAAAGTTGAGCTGCACTTACATATAGAAGGCACATTAGAGCCAGAGCTGATGTTCCAACTCGCCAAGCGTAATAACCTGTCGATTCCCTTTGAGACCCCAGACCAAGTTCGAGACGCGTACCAGTTCCACAATCTTCAATCCTTTCTCGATATCTATTACCAAGGTGCAAACGTACTGATTCATGAACAAGATTTCTACGACCTGACGTGGGCTTATCTGTTGAAGTGTCAGCAAGATAATGTGGTTCATACTGAGATCTTCTTCGACCCTCAGACTCACACTGAACGCGGCATTGACTTTGAAGTCATCGTTGACGGGATTACTCGAGCTTTGAATCAAGTGGAGCAAGAGCTTGGTATCAGCAGCCAACTGATCATGTGCTTTCTGCGTCATCTCGATGAAGACAGCGCTTTTGAAACACTCAAACAAGCCCTTCCTTATAAAGATAAGATCATTGCCGTTGGGTTAGATTCATCAGAACAGGGCAATCCACCAGAGAAGTTTAAACATGTATTCCAAGAAGCGATCAACCAAGGCTTTCTGACTGTCGCGCACGCCGGAGAAGAAGGCCCAGCACAAAATATTAGCGACGCACTGAGCTTGCTAGGCATTACCCGAATTGATCATGGCGTTCGCTGTGTAGAAGATGAAGAGTTGATGGAACAGCTAATAGCAAAACGTACACCACTGACCGTCTGCCCGCTGTCGAATACCAAGCTCAAGGTGTTTGAGACCATGCAAGAGCACAACATCGTCGAGTTGCTGAGAAAAGGGCTGTGCGTCACCATCAATTCCGATGATCCGGCTTACTTCGGCGGCTATATGAATGATAACTTCCTCGCCGTCGCCAATGCTCACCCAGTGACCAAAAACGAATTGGCGCAGTTCAGTATTAATGCCATCGAAGCCAGTTTTATCTCGCCTCACGCCAAGGAAGATCTCATCACACAGGTACGCCAATACCTTGCTGCGAGTACTTAATGAGTTATCAAGATCAAAAAGGGAAGCTCTGAGCTTCCCTATCTATATCAATAGATAACTAATTGGCTTAGCCCGGGTGACCATCCACTCTTGGCGTTAACAGCATCATCCCAAATTTCCAGATAAATAGACCGAACGCTAACGTCCATAAACCCGCGCTGATATTGACCATCTCAAATAAATACGCCGGGAAGAATGTCACACCTAAACTACGAACGAGTGCCGCGATAAATATAGCCGAGAACGCCAAAGCCATACTTGGCCCTTTATAGATAGCACGGCCAGTATGTCCCATTGTCACTCGCGTGATCATCGCCAGAATTAACCCACTCAAACCGCCAATCGCAAACAGGTGCAGCATGTTATGGCTCGCGAACGGGTTATCTATCAAACCGCGTAACAGCAAGCTGAGAGGGATACATAGGTAAGCCGCATGCAGCGACCACACCAAGGGTTCTGATAGTGTTGTCCAAGGCTTCCAGCGGATAAAGCGCACCAACTGTGTCACACCTGCAAATACCATCAACTCATTGCCGACTTGAGCAAAGGTCAATGGGAAGAAGCTCAACACAAATAAGCCAACCAAAGGTAGATTGGCTAACCATTCCAACCAAACCAAGGGCTGCACTTTTTCGAAATCAAAACGACGCGCTGTAAAGAATGGGAGCACTCGCCCACCCATCACTGATAACAGCAAGGTAAACCACCACAACATAGCCTGCCAAACTGCAGACGATGGGAATGGAGGCATCCCCTTAATGGTCGCGTAACTAGCAAAGTTCGCCACGATAGCCAATATAAACAGTGGCACAAAGAATAGATTCTTCCAGCCTTTCGACTTCACGACTCGGAAACCAATTTCGTAGGCGGCGAAGATTAAGAACAGCGCCTCAACCGACGAGATCAGCCATAACGGAGCGGGTGTCCAAAACAGAATACGAGGTGCGAGCCACAAACCGACTAGCGCAGCTAATCGATAATGCTTGGTGCCATTGACACCCGTCCACGTTTGTACTGCCGTTAACACAAAACCGACCACTATCGCCATTGAGAAACCAAACAGCATCTCATGCACGTGCCACCACAGTGCGGGAACTTTTAAAATCTCAGGCTGACCGTTTTGGAACATGATGACCCAAGCGACAATCGCAATCACGGCATAGAGACTGCCTAAAAAGAAGAAAGGTCGAAAGCCTAAACGCAGGTAGGCTGGAATCGCGTCTTCTACACTTTTATCTGTGATATTTAACAAACTCGCTCCTAATTCTCAGATAAGCGGCCAAGGTATTACCTAAACCAAATTTTGTATGCATCAAATCCGATGCAATATGCAGATAACACTGCATGAAACGCGCCAATTAGATAAAACCAGTAAAAACAGCGACTCACGAGATTCACTAGCCAATAAACAAGTCAAAAAAACACAACCAAAAGAGTCATAAAGACATATAGATGTATAAATAGAAACTTACTGACTTTTGGTATCTCGCCACATATAGTAAGACTAGACTTAAATGGAACAACTCAGACAAGGAATGCGATGTATATTTTTGGTTATGGCAGTTTAATCAACTCATCTTCACGCCAGCTTACCGGTCAGACAGGGCAAGCGATCCCTGCGATTGTTCATGGCTTAATTCGCCATTGGAGCAAGATCGATGACAGCTATGTGTTATCACCTTTGATCGTCAATCTCGGCGAGGGACAAGTGAATGGTGTGTTGCTTGAGGTGGATGATATTGCACTGGCTGAGTTTGATCGCCGTGAGCGTGGTTATCACCGAATCGAGTTAAAGGCCTCTCAGATAGAAAGCCAAGATGAGTTCAAACAGGATCAATCTATCTGGGTTTACATCAAAGACGAGATTGAAGCACCTTGCGAAAACAGCCCTATCGTCCAAACCTATGTCGATACGGTATTGGCAGGATGTTTAGAGGTGTCTGAAAGCTTTGCGGCGCACTTCGTTAAACACACACAAGGTTGGCATCACCCATTAGAAAATGATCGCCACCAGCCTAAATACGGCAACCTTGCTGGGGTTTCCGATCACCATCACAGTGTGATTGATGGCTTGATACTAACTGTACGCAGCTAGTTGATTTAGGTTGGTGAACACATTGACTCACCAACCTAAAGTGAGCTTAAACGACACGAATACCTGCTGGCATCGCACGTTCAGGTGTTAGCAATACACTTTCAGATTCATCTTCCGTTTCTGCACAAAGCAACATGCACTCAGAAGTGTGGCCTCTCATCTTCGCCTTCGCTAGATTGCACAAAACAACAACCTGCTTACCCATCAACTCTTCTTCTGTGTAGTAAGGGACTAGGCTGGTCACCGTTTGCAGTGTCTTGTCACCAACATCCACTTGCACTATGTAAAGCTTGTCGGCGTTTTCATGACGCACAACCTCAATGATCTTACCCACACGCATTTCTAACTTAGCAAAGTCACCATAAGAGACAGTATCCATTTCTCACTTCCTATATTGGTTTATTTTCACTCATTAAATCATTTACTAAAATTAAGTAAAATGTAAATGTTTACACTAGCATTAAGCCTAATAATTACAAGCGGTAAAGATCTCATTACTGGAAGTAAAATGAGAGTTTCGTTGCCTTACTATCATTGTCGGTGTTAAATAGATGAAGCAATGTATAGAGGTTAAAAATGGCAACAATTAAAGATGTAGCAAAGGAAGCTGGTGTTTCTGTTGCAACCGTATCTCGAGTGATCAACAAGTCTCCCAAGGCGAGTGCAAGCTCGGTAGAGTCTGTAACTAAAGCGATGTCTAAACTTGGCTATCGACCGAATGCCAATGCTCGAGCGCTGGTAAGCCAAAGCACGAACACTGTTGGTGTATTGGTCGGTGACATCTCCGATCCCTTTTTTGGCACGCTGGTTAAGGCTGTCGACAATGTCGCTCGTGAGAACGGAAAACATATCCTTGTCGGTAATGGCTCGCACGATCGTGAAGAAGAGAGACAAGCGATTGAATTGCTGATTAACAGCCGTTGTGACGCCCTGGTGATCCACTCTAAAGGCCTCACCGACGAAGAACTGATTGCCTATGCAAAAGAGGTCAAAGGCTTAGTACTGATCAACCGTTATATTGCTGAGATTGCCAACCACTGTATTTTCTTAGACAACAAAAAAGGTGCGTATCTTGCGACGGAATATCTGATCCGCCATGGCCATAAGAACATTGCCTGTATCGCCTCATCGCATAGCATTGAAGATGCCGATGAGCGTATCCAAGGTTACTTAGCGGCACTCTCAGATTACAAAATAGCGCTCTCTGACAGCTATATTGAATACTCAGCGCCGACCAGTGACGGGGGCGAATACGCCATGACTAACCTTCTGACTAAGTCACTGCCAATCACTGGCATTGTGGCGTACAACGATTACATGGCAGCTGGTGCTTTGTCTGTCCTTGATGAAAACGGTATTCAAGCGCCAGACAAAATGTCGATCATCGGTTTCGATGATGGTTTGATTGCCCGCTATGTTCATCCAAAGCTCACCACTATTCGCTACCCGATTCAGATGATGGCAGAGAAAGCGACACGACTCGCGTTGCACTTAGCCAAAGGTGAAAACACCTCAACGGAGCCAATGATGTTCTCTCCGACTTTGGTGCGCCGTAATTCGGTAGAGAAAATCTAAGCTCTGGTCAACTCACCAAACAACAAACAAAAAAAGCCCTAACAGAATCGCTTCTGTTAGGGCTTTCCTACCTTACTCTGATACCCAACAATCGCGCTTAATAAATCACACACTCGTTGAGCGCCACTTTTGCTCATCCCCCAAGAACAACGCGATAACTCACATCGTTCTATTCACAAACAAAAGCAATTGGCATAACCGTTTTGAGCTAGAGCGTACTAGTTTGAAGAATCCCCCGAAAATTCAAACTGGTAACAGGTACGGTAGTTATATTCTTGTTCAGGCTTGAGAATACAACTGTCCTGCTTCCACTCTGGGTGGTTAGGAGAGTCAGGTAAGAACTGGGTTTCTAGCGCCAAACCAGCGTAGTCTTCATAGCTGCCACCACTTCGGTTTGGTGTACCACCAAGCCAGTTTCCGGTGTATAGCTGCATCGCAGGTTTGGTTGAAAATACTTTTAGTGTGACGAGCGCATCCGGTGAGGTTACGGTCGCGGCGCATTGAGTGCGTTTGCAGCCATCAGCCAATAAGAAAGAGTGGTCGTAACCCTTTGCTGCTTTCTGCTGTTCATCGCCCAACAAACGCTCTGAGATCATCATAGGCTGATTGAAGTCAAAGCTGGTCGATTTCACTGATTTAAGGTTACCTAACGGAATACCCACCGAATTGGTCGGTAAGAACTGATTAGCATTGATACTGACAATGTGTGACAAACAATCGTGTCCAGCTTCAGCGCCAAGTAGATTGAAGTACGCATGATTCGTTAGGTTGACTACAGTCGGCCTGTCTGTGGTTGCAGAGTAATTAATGGACACTCGATTGTCTTCAGTGATGTCATAACGTACCGACACATTCAAATTCCCCGGGAATCCTTGGTCGCCATCAGCAGACTCTAGAGTGAACACCACTGACGTTTCGGTTTGCTCGGCAATATTCCAACGGCGTTTATCAAATCCGTTCGGGCCACCATGTAAGGTATTGCCCGCTTGGTTGGTTTCCAGCTTGTAATTCTGACCATCAATTTTGAAACGACCATTAGCAATGCGGTTAGCATAACGGCCAACGGTTGTGCCCATATAGCTGGCTTGTTTATCGAAGTTCTCCATTGAGTTAACACCCAACAACACTTCTCTTTTGTTTCCCTTTACTGGCAGGATACAGCTCAACCATGTTGCACCAATATCCATGAATGTCACTTGAATGCCATGCGTATTTGATAGCGTCACTAACTGAGCGGGTTGGCCATCATAGGCTGGAGTCTGCGCCATGGATTGATGCAGGTTTTGCTCTTGTGTCATTCTAAATTCCTTCTAGTGCCAGTAAAAAGCCTCTACCTGAAGTAAAGGCTTTAGCATTTGGCCTACCATGATCTTTTTACTTGGTAAGCTCTATATTAAGTCTCGAAGCCGTTAGATTACTTCAACTAAGCCTGCTCCGTCTTTCGCTTGGCACACATAAATAGATTCTTTTAGCCCCGTCGCCGCTTGATATTTCTGTTCAACGGTTGTTTTGATTTCATCAACCAATGCAGGTGGAACCAATGCCACAATACAACCACCGAAACCACCGCCAGTCATACGCACGCCACCTTGTTCACCGATCACTTCTTTGACCATATCAACCAGCGCATCAATCTCTTTCACCGTGATTTCAAAATCATCACGCATTGATGCATGCGATTCAGCCATCAACTCGCCCATACGCTTCATATCATGAGTGCGTAGAGCTTGAGCCGCTTCAACAGTACGGTCATTTTCAGTAATCACGTGACGAGCACGTTTCGCGACCATTTCATCCAATTCAGACTCTTTCGCTTTGAATTGCTCAATGGTCACATCACGAAGTGCCGGAACACCAAAGATGCGCGCCGCTTCTTCACACTGTTCACGACGTGTGTTGTATTCGCTGTCGACTAAGCCGCGTTTCTTGTTTGAGTTAATGATAACCACAGCCATATCTTCTGGCATTGAAACCGCTTGAGTCTCTAGGCTACGACAATCCAAAAGCATCGCGTGGTTTGCGCGACCTTCTGCAGAGATCATTTGGTCCATGATGCCGCAGTTACAGCCCACAAATTCGTTTTCGGCCTGCTGACCATTTAGCGCCACTTCAGCTTGGCTGATCTCTAGGTTATAAAGCACCTTGAATGTTTGACCAATCACCACTTCCAGCGCCGCAGAAGAACTTAAACCTGCACCTTGAGGCACGTTGCCCGTTACAGAGATGTCTGCACCTGTAAATTCAAAGCCGCGACCTTTTAAGCACTTCACCACACCACGAATGTAGTTAGCCCACATCTTGTCTTGTTGGAATGTGATCTCTTGAGTTAAATCGAACTCATCGACTGCATTACCGTAGTCCACTGATACTACGCGAACAATGTTGTCGTCACGCTTAGCCGCGGCGACTACCGTTTGGTAGTTAATGGCACACGGTAGAACAAAACCATCGTTGTAGTCAGTGTGCTCGCCGATCAGGTTCACACGACCTGGTGCTTGGATAATATGAGTCGCTTGGTAACCAAGGACTTGCTCAAAAGATGCTTTCACGTTTTGGATTAGGTCAGACATAAGTAAACTCTCTGGTTAAACTCTTTGTTCAATTGGTTATGGCCCCTTCACGGCACCACTTTAATTCTTTTAGATTCCCTATCTCATTCGTCTCTCACGGTAGGGAATGACAACATCAGCCTTTCACCTGCCGTCATTCCAGAATCGAGGGACGAGATATCAGGAATCTCGCTCGTTATCTACGAAGTAGGCTATTCCTGCTCTTTATAGTGAACGTCACTCAAATCACGCAGACGTTGCGCGGCTTGTTCTGCAGTTAAATCACGCTGAGACTCAGCCAGCATTTCGTAGCCGACCATGAACTTACGAACCGAAGCACTGCGTAACAGTGGCGGGTAGAACAACGCATGCAGTTGCCAGTGATCGATGTCGGTGCCTTCTTCGAAGAACGGTGCATAGTGCCAGCCCATTGAGTAAGGGAATGAACACTGGAACAAGTTGTCGTAACGACTGGTAAGCTTCTTAATCGCAAGCGCTAAATCATCACGCTGCTCGTCAGTCAGTTCACTCATACGGCGGATGTGTGTTTTTGGCAGCAACATGGTTTCAAATGGCCACGCTGCCCAGTAAGGCACCACAGCAATCCAATGTTCGGTTTCAACCACAGTACGAGAGCCGTCTTTCATTTCAGCTTCAACGTAATCCACTAAAAGATTAGAACCTTGTTGTTCGAAGTACTCTTTTAACAATTTCTCTTTGCGTTCAATCTCGTTGGGCAAAAAGCTGTTTGCCCATATCTGACCGTGCGGATGAGGCTGAGAACAGCCCATGGTCTCGCCTTTGTTTTCAAACGCTTGAACCCATAGGTAGTCTTTACCTAGCTCTTCAATCTGTTCATTCCATGTGTCGATAACACCGCGAATCTTGTTTACTGGTAACTCTGGCAGCGTTTTGCTGTGGTCCGGAGAAAAACAGATCACGCGGCTCAACCCACGTACACCTTGAGTCTTGAATAGAGGGTTATCAGACTCTGGAGCATCAGGTGAGTCAGGCATCAACGCCGCGAAATCATTACTGAATACATAAGTGCCGTCGTAATCTGGGTTTTCATCGCCCGAAATACGCGTATTGGTTGGGCACAAGAAACACTCTTTCTCATACGCAGGAAGCTGCGCTGTCGATGGCTTTTCATCTTGGCCGCTCCACGGACGTTTTGCGCGGTGCGGTGATACCAAGATCCATTGACCTGTTAATGGGTTATAACGACGGTGCGGATGGTCTACTGGGTTAAATTCAACTTTTGACATGTTTAGATTGCTCTCAAATTTTGTGTCTTGGTCAATTCACCAAGATGAATAATTCTTCTACAAGGAGATTCCCTATCACGCTCGTACCTCGCTGTAGGGAATGACGTGTAATCTCGTTGTGCTATTTGTGCAAAGGCAACCACTTCATAGCCTTATGCTCATCCGTCATTCCAGAATCGAGGCACGAGATATCTGGAATCTCGCTTTTCTCATATCTTGTCTTTGCCTTCCCCAAAGAAATTGGAGTTGCAGCTAACAACGCTGCGGCTTCAATTACGAAGGGGAATAGCCGTTCGGGTTATTCGACTGCCAATTCCACGTATCCGCTGTCATCTCCATCACGCTACGCGTCGCCTTCCAGCCAAGCTCGCGCTCTGCTTTTTCAGTGCTTGCCCAACATTCGGCAATGTCACCTGCGCGGCGTGGGCAAAGTTCATAAGGAACCGGTTTGCCCGATGCTTGTGCGAAGGCTTCAACCATCTCGAGTACACTTGAGCCTTTGCCCGTACCTAGGTTGTAAATGTGTAAGCCCGCTTTCTCGCCAACCACTTTTAGTGCTGCGACGTGACCGTCGGCTAAATCCATTACATGAATATAGTCACGAACGCCTGTGCCATCGACTGTTGGGTAATCGTTTCCAAAAACAGCCAGTTTTTCACGGCGACCGACGGCTACTTGAGCAATAAACGGCATTAAATTATTTGGGATACCTTGTGGGTCTTCACCCATAGTGCCCGATGGATGTGCGCCAACTGGATTGAAGTAACGCAGTAAAGTGACGCTCCAGTCGTTCTCCGCGTTGAACAGATCGCTCAAGCACTCTTCCACCATATATTTGCTGCGACCATAAGGGTTAGTTGTCGCGCCAGTTGGTGAAGTTTCAGTAATCGGCACTACTTCTGGATCACCGTAAACGGTAGCCGAAGAACTAAATACGATGCTTTTCACGCCCGCTTTCTTCATGCTTCGAGCTAACACTAGTGAACCATTAACGTTGTTATCGTAGTACTCCAAAGGCTTAGCCACCGACTCCCCTACCGCTTTCAGGCCAGCAAAGTGAATCACCGCTTGGATATCGTTTTCTGAAAACACGCCATCTAGAAAAGATTGGTCACGAATGTCGCCAAGATAAAACGTTGGTCGCTTGCCAGTTAACGATTCGATCCGTTCCAGCACTAGCTCTTTGCTGTTGCAAAGGTTATCAACAATGATCGGCTCCATACCTGCCTGTATCATTTGAATGCATGTATGACTTCCGATGTAACCCATACCGCCCGTAACCAGTACTTTCACAATCAACCTCTCTTTGTCGTCATTCGTGGGCTAACTCGAACTGACATTCAGCTCAGTAGCACCGTATGTCAGAAATAGTAGCAGCCATTTTGACTATAATTCTGTGATCAAAACCACGAAGTGTAAACGTTTACACTAACTTTCATCATTGGAACTGATCATGACATAGAGAGAACGTATAGCTGTTAACCTCTAATTTATTGAATTTTAATAAGATAATTATAGATAGTTAGATTTGAGACATCACAGATGAGTTGAGCATTTATTTTACTAAAAGTTAATGCAATGACGTCCAGTTTGATTACAATAGGTCTGTAGAATAAAGAGGTGCATTGCTTTTTTACTAAATACCAATTTCAAAGCAGCGCAATGTTCCAATAACAGGAAGTGAGTATGGCAACGTTAAAAGATATCGCGACTGAAGCGAATGTATCATTGGCTACAGTTTCAAGGGTTCTCAATGAAGATCCAACATTAAGCGTCAAGGAAGAGACCAAAAGGCGTATCTTTGAAATTGCAGAGAAGTTGGAATACAAAACCAGCAGCTCACGAAAAACCGTTAGCAGTAAAAAACAAAACCATCACTTCCTAGCACTGTATAACTACAAGCAAGAAGCGGAAGTTAACGACCCTTACTATCTATCGATTCGCCACGGGATTGAAACCCAATGTGAAAAGATGGAAGTTAAGCTAACCAACTGTTATGAAAGTAAAATACAGATCAATTCAGCACCAATCACAGGTGTTTTGTTGGTGGGTAGAATGACACCAGAGGTTATCGAGCAAGCTAAAAAGCTGAGCGATAATATCTGTTATGTCGATTTTACCGATCACTCAGAACCTTATGACTCTGTCGATATCGACCTGGCTTTGATCAGCAAAGAGATCACCAACTTCTTTATCAACCAAGGCTATGAGCGCATCGGCTTTATTGGTGGCCAAGACGACGTCAATACCCCTGATATTCGTGAAGTCGCTTTTGCTGAATATGGTGGCCTCAAGAACGTTGTCAGTGAGCAAGACATCTACCGTGGTGACTTCTCTAGCTCATCAGGTTACAAGCTTGCAAAACAGATGCTCGCGACGGGCGACTACCCTAAAGCCATGTTTATTGCGTCAGATTCCATCGCAATTGGCGTTTTACGAGCAGTTCATGAGCACGGATTAAACATTCCTGAAGATATTGCGCTGATCAGTGTAAACGACATCCCAACAGCTAAATTTACCTTCCCATCTTTATCGACTGTTCGTATTCACTCTGAACTAATGGGAATTCAAGGCGTTAACCTGCTAATTGAGAAAGTACGCGACGGCCGAACCATCCCATTACGCGTCTATGTACCAAGCAAACTTAAGCTGCGTGACACAACAAAATAATTAAATATATCAAATAGATAAATTAAGGCTGCCTTTGTTGAAGGTGGCCTTTTTTGTGCCCATCACATACATCAATCGACACATATCCCCCTCTTTAACCTGCTGCATAAAACAGCCAATAGCATTCTTTTAAGTGGATCACACAGCACCGTAAAAAGACCATAAAAAACGTGATGAAGTTAAAGTAAAACGTTTTCACCAATTTCATTTAGTAAAACTTTTACTAATAATTACCTCAGTCCAAAAATACTCGTATTCACTACGACCCAATTACGCATAAGAACGTCGGTCAGCAAACTGCATTCAGACCGAGAGAGAGGCAACGTGAACAACTGGGAAAACTTCCTGAACTTACATGAGAACCGTATAGCACCGCGTGCATACTTCTTCTCATACGCATCAGAAAAAAATGCAAAAACGTTTCAGCGTGAACTGAGCAGCCACTTCCAACTATTGAGTGGCCAATGGAATTTCAGCTACTTCACCAATCCGCTATTGGTTCCTGAAGAGTTTTATTCTCAGGAAATGAGCGACTGGGGCAACATCACGGTTCCAAACATGTGGCAAATGGAAGGCCACGGCGATCTTCAATACACAGATGAAGGTTTCCCATTCCCAATTGATGTGCCTTTCGTACCATCAGACAACCCAACCGGCGCATACCAACGCTCTTTCTTCCTTGGCGAAAGCTGGGACGAGAAACAAACCATCATCAAATTTGATGGCGTTGAAACTTACTTCGAAGTTTACGTAAACGGCGAGTACGTGGGCTTCAGCAAGGGCAGCCGCCTAACCGCTGAGTTCGATATCTCTAGCCAGGTAAAAGCAGGCAACAACCTACTTTCTATTCGTGTGATGCAGTGGGCCGACTCTACCTACATTGAAGACCAAGACATGTGGTGGACGGGCGGCATCTTCCGTGATGTTTACCTTGTTGGTAAAGAACAACTTCACGTTCAAGACGTTACCGTTCGTACTGATTTTGACGACGCTTACCAAAGCGCGACCCTTTCGTGCAACGTTGCTCTAGAAAACCTAGCAGCAGCGACTAACGCAACTCTTGAGTACGCATTGCTCGATGGCAGCCAAGTTATCTCCCAAGGCTCAGTAGATAACTTAACTGTTCCTAACCAACAGACTGGCGGCAATGCGAACACTCAATTCTCTATCGATGTCGTGAACCCTGTTCAATGGAATGCTGAAAACCCATACCTTTACCAACTGTTGCTTACGCTGAAAGATGGTGACGGCAAGGTGTTGGAAGTGATTCCACAGCGCGTTGGTTTCCGCGACATTAAAGTTCGCGATGGTCTGTTCTACATCAACAACAAATACGTGATGCTGCACGGTGTAAACCGTCACGACAACGACCACCTAAAAGGTCGTGCGGTTGGCATGGATCGCGTAGAGAAAGACTTAGTGTTGATGAAGCAGCACAACATCAACTCAGTACGCACGGCGCACTACCCGAACGACCCACGCTTCTACGAACTGTGTGATATTTATGGCCTATTCGTTATGGGCGAAACCGATGTTGAAACACACGGCTTTGCTAACGTTGGTGACCTAAGCCGCATCACTAACGATGCTGCATGGGAAGCGGTGTTTGTTGAACGTATCGAACGTCATATCCACGCTCAAAAGAACCACCCTTCTATCATCATGTGGTCTTTAGGTAACGAATCAGGCTACGGCTGCAATATCCGCTCTATGTACGATGCGGCAAAAGCGATTGATGACACCCGCTTGGTTCACTATGAAGAAGACCGCGATGCTGAAGTGGTCGACATCATTTCAACCATGTACTCACGTGCTCAACTGATGAATGCCTTCGGTGAATTCCCACACGAAAAACCACGCATTATCTGTGAATACGCACACGCAATGGGTAATGGCCCAGGTGGCTTAACCGAATACCAAAACGTGTTCTACAAGCACGATGCAATTCAAGGTCACTACGTTTGGGAATGGTGTGACCACGGCATTCTAGCGCGTGATGAAGCAGGCACAGAGTTCTACAAATACGGCGGTGACTACGGTGACTACCCGAACAACTACAACTTCTGCATGGACGGTTTGATCTACCCAGACCAAACGCCAGGCCCTGGCTTGAAAGAGTACAAGCAAGTGATTGCCCCAGTGAAGCTTCGCGATTTCGATGCACAAACGGGCACCTTCACGGTAGACAACAAACTTTGGTTCTCAAACATCGATGACTACACCATCACTGCGGAAATCCGTGCTGAAGGTGAAACCATTGCTGTGCAACACATCAAGATTGAAGAACTGGCAGAAAACTCGAGCCGTGAACTGACACTTAACTTGCCACAACTTGATGAGCGCGAAGTGTTTATGAACTTTACCGTGCGCAAGGATTCTCGTACGCCTTACAGCGAAGCGAACCACGACATCGCGGTGTATCAATTCCAAGTGAAAGAGAACACAGCACAGCTAGAAGCCTTCACTAACAACAATGCGACAGCACTGAATGTGGAAGAGTCTCGTTTAGCTTACCTAATCAAAGGCCACAACTTCGCACTGAACTTCTCGAAAGTGAACGGCAAGCTGACGTCATGGTTGGTCAATGGCGAAGAGATGATTAAGTCAGAACCACGAATCAACTTCTTCAAGCCAATGATCGATAACCATAAACAAGAGCACGATGGTTACTGGGAGCCTGCACACTTGCAAATTATGCAGGAGCACTTCCGTAGCATTGACCTTGAATGCGTTAACGTTGAACAGGTAAATGGCAAGGTAGAGATCACCACCACCAGCATCATTGCTCCACCAGTATTCGATTTCGGCATGCGTTGTGAATATCGCTACCAAGTTAATGCTGAAGGCCAATTGAACGTTGAGCTAAGCGGCGAACGTTACGGTGAGTACCCTCATGTAATTCCTGTGATTGGTTTTGATATGGGCATCAACGGCGACTTCGACCAAGTCCAATATTACGGACGCGGCCCTGAAGAGAACTACCAAGACAGCAAGCAAGCCAACATGATTGATGTGTACCAATCAACCGTTGCAGACATGTTCGAGAACTACCCGTTCCCACAGAACAACGGCAACCGCCAACACGTTCGTTGGGCTGCGCTTTCAAGCCGCGCGGGTAATGGTATTGCAGTAAAACCACAGCAAGAAATCAACTTCAGCGCATGGTTCTACACCAACCAAAACCTGCACCAAGCACAACACACCATTGAGCTAGAGAAAAGCGGTTACATCACGTTAAACCTAGATCACCAAGTGATGGGCTTAGGCTCTAACTCTTGGGGCAGCGAAGTGCTCGATTCTTACCGCGTTTACATGGACGAGTTCCGCTACGGTTTAACTCTGATTCCATTCCAAGCAGGCGATTGCGATGCGCAGCACCTAATCAATCACAACTTTGGCGATGAGTTTTTTACGGTGAATGCACCAAAAGCTCAACCACAACTGAACGAGGCATAAGCGATGATCGTTTTAGAGAACTTAGAACAATTTAAAGTCGTCTACCGCGATGGTCGTAAATGGCAACGCTGTGTAGAAGCGATTGAAAACATCGGAAACATCAAAGATGGCGTGATGTATTCAATTGGTGATTCACTGGCTTACATGATTGAAGACGGTGTGGCTCGTAACACAGAAAACTTCACCGGTAATCGTCGTTACTTCGACGTGCACTACTACCTAGAAGGCCGTGAAACGGTTGAATTCGCAGCGAAATCAGAGCTAGAGCAGATCCAAGCTTATAGCGATGAAACCGACCGCGAACACCTAATGGGGAACGGTGAAACTCGTGAGCTAGCTGAAGGCCAAGTGGCGATCTTTGACAACAATCAGGCTTACCGTTTCCACGGTGATAACCGAGTTCGAAAAGTGGTACTGAAAGTGACCATTGAAGACGGTTACTTCCTCAATAAATAAACAATAACGCTATCTATTCACAGTATGTATCGAGCCTTGCCGTTCAAGGCTCCAACATGCTGAACAAAGCCTCAATGCTTCTTCCCTACAAGGAAGCATTGAGAAATAACGACTATAATTACGTGATTCCTTGGAGGACACTATGTCTGAATCTGTACGCGGTAAGTTAGGCAAATTTGCCCTACTCTCCATGACATTTGCAGCGGTATTTAACGTTCGCAACATTGTAAACAACAACATCGAATTGGGATTGAGTTCAGCCCCTATCTTTTTGCTCGCGACCCTTATTTACTTCATTCCGTTCGTGTTCATCATTGCTGAATTCGTATCAGCAAATAAAAATTCTGAGTCAGGCATGTATGACTGGCTAAAAAAACCACTAGGCTCAAAAGCAGCCTACCTAGGTTCCTTCCTATACTGGTTCGTAAACCTTTTCTGGTTTGTATCCCTGCTACCAAACGTAATCGCCTATGCGTCTTACGCGATGTTGGGCTATGAATACGCCTTCTCGCCAGTCGTCACATCGGCTATCTCGATTGCTCTGTTTGCTGCAGCAACTCACATCTCAACCAAAGGCGCGAGCTGGCTAGGTAAGATTGCCGAGATCGTGGCCTACGGTGTATTCGCTCTGTTTGCAATCTACGTTATCGGTGCACTAATGGCACTGGGCAGCAACCATGAGCCAGTAGAACCAATCACGCTTGAAGCAATGACACCGACCATCAACTGGGCAACGCTAGGTATCATGTGTTGGATCTTCCAAGCAGCCGGTGGTGCAGAAACCGCAGCCGCTTACCTAAACGATGTTAAGGGCGGTCACAAGTCTTTCATCAAGGTTATCATTGGTGCAGGTATCGCAATCGGCGCAATGTACGCAGTGGGCTCTCTTCTAGTAAACGTATTCGTTGCTCGTGATGAACTGACCTACGCTGGCGGCATGGTTGAAATCTTCACAGGTATGGCGAACTACTTCGACATTTCACAATCTCTAACGGGTCGCTTCGTCGGTATTATCCTATTCGTTGCTATGTTCGGTTCGATGATGATGTGGACAGCAGCTCCAGTAAAAATTCACTTCTCTGAAATCCCTAAAGGTGTTTACGGCGAGAAGACAACAGAGCTTAACGAACACGGCGTGCCAGTACGTGCAGCTTGGTGGCAGTTCGCGTTTGTATTCGTGATGCTTGTGGTGAACGGCTTCGGCTCTGAATCTGTACAAGACATGATGAATACAGCAATCAATCTAACAGCAGGTACCGCAATGCTACCGCCAATCTTCATCATGGTGGCCTACTTTGTATTCCGCTTGAAACACGACGACACACCGCGTGATTTCCGCATGGGTACTCGAGTTCAAGGTATGGCAGTAGTATCGGTACTGATTGGTATCTTCATTGTGAGCATGACAGCATCGGCATTCCCGACAGGTGTTGACCTTGTTCAAGCCTTCTTCATCAACGTCTTCATGACAGCGGTATTCTCTGGTATCGCATGGTGGTGGATCTCTCGCTTTGAAAAGAAGCAAGCAGGTAAAGAAGCAAAGCTAGAAACGGCTAAGCAGTCGTAATCCAGAATCTATACATCTAGTTAAAAGCGCCTTAATTGGCGCTTTTTTTGTTTTAAATCAGATAATTAAAATAAAAAGCCCAAAAATAAAAACGGCGTTCCGTCAAGGTTTCAGTTCACGAAAAACACCAATTAATAGGTAATAAAACTCAAATAAAAACCAAGGTAAAACATTAACTAAATTTATTTACTCAAGGTCACATATTTGATCAATTTCGATTAACTTCCCGCCGCTTAATCTTTAATCTTCTTGCTGAAGAGACAAACTGATTCATATAAAGAAAGCGACAAAAAGCCCCTACACGCCTTATAAATCGTCGCTCATGAAACAAGCAATCTCTTCAATGAACTTCTTAATCTTTAACTCTTTGTTTTGGTAATAAGTTTACTGAAATACCAAAGAAAAAAATCCCAAAGAAGTCCGATCGTAAATCTATAAAAACAACAATGAGCCAACCCTGACAAAACAAAGCGGGTGTTTGCCAAACCAACATAACAATAAAAGTGCGGCCTAGAGCTTCCCTCTCTAGGACCAAGTTATAACGATCATCAACGTGATTCACCGGAGAACATCATGTCCGAAAATAAACGCAGTACGATAGGCAAATTTGCCCTACTGTCTATGACCTTCGCGGCGGTATACAGCTTCAATAACATCATTAATAACAACATCGAGATCGGCCTTTCCTCAGCTCCGATGTTCTTTCTAGCAACCATCTTTTACTTTGTGCCATTTTGTTTGATCGTTGCAGAGTTTGTGTCACTGAATAAAGACTCTGAAGCGGGTGTTTACTCTTGGGTTAAAAGCTCTCTAGGCGGCCGCTGGGCGTTTATTTCAGCTTACACCTACTGGTTTGTTAACCTGTTCTTCTTCACCTCTCTGCTCCCTAGAATCATCGCTTACGCGTCGTATGCGTTCTTAGGTTTTGAGTACATATTCACGCCAATGACCACCGCAATTCTAAGTACTATTTTGTTTGCGGTCGCGACTCATATCTCGAATAACGGTGCGAAATTACTGGGCCCTATCACCTCACTAACATCATCACTGATGCTGCTGCTAACGATGTCTTACATCTTGCTATCTGGCGGTGCTTTGGTAGGCGGTATCGAGCCAGCTGACCCAATCACCATTGAAGCCATGACACCAAGCTTCAACTGGGCATTCCTTGGCGTAATCACTTGGATCTTCATGGCGGCAGGCGGTGCAGAATCGGTCGCGGTTTACGTTAACGACATCAAAGGCGGTCACAAGTCTTTCGTTAAAGTCATCATCATTGCCGGTATCTTCATCGGTGCGCTTTACTCGGTAGGATCTGTGTTAGCAAACGTGTTTGTTTCGCGTGAAGAGCTTAAATTCACAGGCGGCTCAGTTCAGGTATTTGAAGGGCTAGCAAGACACTTTGGCCTGTCTGAAATCTTGATGAACCGTTTCGTTGGTGTGGTTTCATTCACGGCGATGCTGGGCTCTCTGCTGATGTGGACGGCAACACCCGTTAAGATTTTCTTCTCTGAAATCCCTAAAGGTATCTTCGGTGAGAAAACGGTCGCTCTAAACAAACAAGGCGTTCCAGAGCGTGCGGCTTGGATTCAGTTCTTGATTGTGATTCCACTGATGTTCATTCCGACACTGGCGTCCGATACGGTTCAAGATCTGATGAGTACCATTATCAACATGACAGCTGCAGCATCGATGTTGCCACCGCTATTCATCATGATCGCGTACCTTAATTTACGTTTGAAGTTGGATCACTTACCTCGTGATTTCAGAATGGGCTCACGTATGACAGGCATTACCGTGGTCTCGATTCTGATCGGCATTTTCACTGTTGGCTTCTTTGCGTCAACCTTCCCAACAGGTGCTGACATCATGACCATCATCTTCTACAACGTGGGCGGGATTGTTATCTTCCTTGGCTACGCGTGGTGGAAGTACGGAAAATATGAAAAAAGCTTATCTCCAGAAGAGAAAAAACTAGAAGCAAAACCTGAACCGGCGAACGCTTAGTTTACCCTGCACTCTGATTTAAACTTCGGGCACTCTGACTTAAACTTCAGGCACTCACATTTGGTGAGTGCCTTTTTATTTGTCGGTACATTTCCACTAACCATCTCGATTAAATCAAAGCCATTCAAGAATCAAAACATTCGAACCAACAATCTAACCACCCATCAAACAATTCACCTCCCGAATACTTACAACCCTAGCCATACCTCTGCAAATTCAACTGAAAGTCAAAATAAAAACAAAGTAAATATTTACTAAAAATAGATCACACTTTTAAGCTTAATTAATTTTAAACATCAAAATTATCATTAATATTGGTTTTGCGATCGTAAGTAACCTGACCAATACGCCTTGAAGAGCACCCCATATTAGAAGTCAGAACTGCTTGCGAACCTTCATTTATAACCCCGACACAGAAGTGATTAAAATGAAAAGTAGTTTTACTAAAAACACTCTTATTACAAGCTGTATTCTTGCTGCCTTAAGTACCACTGCCCACGCGGAAGAGTCCGCAGCAAACCACAGTGATACTCAGCCTCCTCAGACAGAAACTGAAACCCTATTTAACTTTTATGGTGAGCTTGGCCTTGGTGGTCACGTGGCACTCGAAGGTGATGATAAAGGCCGCTACGCAGACGGTACTTACATTGAAGCTGGCTTGGCTATCGAGCACGGTAATTGGTTTGGTCTTGCTTATATGGAGGGCTGGACAGTACAAGCCGATGACGAAGGCAATGCTTGGGCAACGGGCCACGGCTGGGGCGGTTTTGAAGGTGGTTTCAACCGCTTTTACGCTGGCTACCGCACAGATAACAAAACAGAATTCATGATTGGTCGTATGGACTCTTCATTAGATGACGTTCAATGGTGGGGTGACCCTACGGTTGAATACGGCTACGCGATCTCAAACACGCGAGACGTGCACCTTGGTGTGAAGATTCAAAACCTAGAAGGCAAGCTTCGCTACAGCGTTTCTTTCGCGCCAGAGTCTGACTTCTCTGAAGACGATGCCCTACTTCACTTCGGCAAGTACGATAACTTTGCAGACCAATGGAAAGACAAGAACGCCATGGTCAATGGTTACCTTCAATACGATATGACCGACGACTTAACCCTAATGGGTGGTGGTGAAGTTCGTAACAACGATGGTGGTGAACTATTGCTATTGGGTGCTGAGTACAAAAACTTCGCCACTCGTGTTTGGCACGATACAGATAAAGGCAACCAAGAGTCTTTCGGTAGCGAATCAGGTATTCAAACCAGTGCATGGTATGAAGCCGCACAAGGCGTTTACCTATCAGCAGCCTACAACTACGCAAACTTTGACGGTGACAATGGCGACAAAGAGATCACCTCTTACATCAATGCTGGCGTTTGGTACGAATACGGCAACGGCGCATTTGCGACTGCTTTTGATAGCCGCTTTGGCGTAGGCAGCGACACTGAAATCGGCGACGCTCAGGTGTTCGCAATGCAATACTTCTACTGGTAATAACAGGAATTGATCATGAAACTGAATAAATCATTCGCAGCTCTCGCTATCGGTGCAGCCCTTGTCGTTACTGGTTGTGCATCAAATTCCATCTCTGGCTCAAGTTCTGATACTGAGCAACTGCAAGCCAACGAGTTTAAGAACGTTATCGACCGTACTGGCTCGCCAGAATACATGCGAGATTACGACTTCGATGACCACCAACGCTTTAACCCATTCTTCGACCTAGGCGCATGGCACGGTCACCTACTGCCAGACAGTGCAGAAGGCATGGGCGGATTCCCAGGTACAGCACTGCTTACCGAAGAATACATCAACTTCATGGCTGATAACTTCGACCGCCTAAGCGTGTTCAAAGATGGCAAAAAAGTGGCTTTCACTATGGAAGCTTACAGCCTACCGGGCGCATTGGTTCAGACACTAAAATCTGACGATGTGACTGTAGAAATGACGATGCGTTTTGCTTCAAACCGTACCTCTCTACTAGAAACTAAAATCACCACTGATTCCCCGGTTGAATTAGTGTGGGATGGTGAACTACTAGAAAAGACCCACGCCAAAGAAGGCGTTTCGCAAACCGACAAAACAATCGCTGAAACTTACCCTGAGTATGACCGTCAAATCGTCGCAACCGACGATGGCCTAAAGGTGACCTTCGGTAAGGTTCGTTCGACATGGGATCTACTGACTTCTGGTGAGTCTGAATACCAAGTTCACAAGTCGATTCCAACGAAAACCACGGTTGATGGTTTAGCGTTTACTTCAGCGGCAAACATTGAAGCATCGACGACTATCTACACCACATACTCGCATGTTCTAACGGCAGAAGAAGCGCAAGCGGAACAGCCTGAAATCAAAAAGATCATGGCAAACCCTACCGACTTCTTAGCCGCATCAGCAGAACGTTGGGAAGGCTATCTTGAGATGGGTTTAACCAACCCGAACGCGACACCAGAGCAAGAGCGTGTTGCGGTTAAAGCGATGGAAACCCTAAACGGTAACTGGCGTGGCGCTGCAGGTGCGATGGAGTTTGACTCTGTGACACCATCCGTGACGGCGCGTTGGTTCTCGGGCAACCAAACTTGGCCTTGGGACACATGGAAGCAAGCCTACGCAATGGCTCACTTCAACCCAGATGTAGCGAAAGATAACATCCGCGCGATGTTTGCCTACCAAATTCAAGCTGACGATCCTGTTCGCCCTTGGGATGAAGGTTACGTGCCAGATCTATTGGCTTACAACCTAAGCCCAGAACGTGGCGGCGACGGCGGTAACTGGAACGAACGTAATACCAAACCAAGCCTAGCTGCATGGGCCGTGATGGAAGTCTACAAGACCACCAGCGATGAAGCTTGGCTAGAAGAGATGTATCCAAAGCTAGTGGCTTACCACGACTGGTGGCTACGCAACCGTGATAACAACGGCAACGGTGTTCCAGAATACGGCGCAGCACGCGACAAAGCACACAACACACCTGAAGGTGAAATGTACTTCACCGTGGTTCGTGGCGATAAGCACGAAACAGTCGTAGGACAAGCAGCACTGGATAAAGTGGTAGCAGAAGGCAACTACGATTACATCGAGAGCCCCGCACAAACGGCTGCATCTTGGGAATCAGGCCGTGACGATGCAGCCGCATTTGGCTTCATTGATAAAGACCAGCTAGACGCATACGTTGCAAACGGTGGTAAGCGCAGCGATTGGGATGTTGAGTTCGCTCAAAACCGCGCTGAAGACGGCACTTTGCTTGGCTATTCATTGCTGCAAGAGTCCGTTGACCAAGCAAGCTACATGTACAGCGATAACAAGTACCTAGCAGAAATGGCTGACATTCTAGGTAAAGACGCAGAAGCGAAAGAGTTCCGTGAAAAAGCAGAGCACCTATCGAACTACATCAACACCTGTATGTTCGACGAAGGCACTCACTTCTTCTATGACATTCGTATTGAAGACAAGCCTTTAGCCAATGGCTGCGCAGGCAAACCGATTGTCGAGCGTGGTAAAGGCCCTGAGGGTTGGTCACCACTGTTCAACGGTGCAGCAACACAAGCTCACGCTGATGCCGTGGTCTCTGTGATGAAAGATACCTCAGAGTTCAACACCTACGTTCCACTGGGCACAGCAGCGCTTTCTAGCCCAGCATTTGGCCCAGATATTTACTGGCGTGGACGTGTATGGGTAGACCAGTTCTACTTCGGCCTAAAAGGTATGGACAGCTACGGCTACCGTGACGATGCGATTGAAATGGCAGGCGCATTCTTCGACCACGCCGATGGCTTGGTACAAGACGGTCCTATCCGTGAGAACTACAACCCGCTAAACGGTGAACAACAAGGTGCTCCAAACTTCTCTTGGAGTGCTGCCCACCTATACATGTTATACAACGATTTCTTTACTGACGCAGAGTAAGTAAAAACCTATACCTGTCTTCTGAAATTCAATGAAAATCTAACCTCATAAATTTCAGACTTTGGCACTCAGTTTCTCGCTGAGTGCCTTTTTTATATCTGAAGTAACGTAAGCGAAAAACAAGCACTTAGACCATTTGGCCTACCATGATCCTTTTACTCTGTTCGTTGTACTCAGCTAACACAGGCAAGCTTTTACTCACAAAAAGCAAAGAGTGCTCTTGCTATGAAATCCCATTCAAAAATTTCATCACCCTCACTGAAATATTGAATTCTGAAGACTTATTCGAATTTTATTTATCCTTATTAGCCTTCCGGACATTAATTTGATAGTCGTTTACTAAATAATAGCTAAACTATAGCGTCGCCTACCCCTTTTTTGAGAAAACCTAAATGCCTAATGCTGATTCCACCCTAAACAAACGTATGGGAATCGTTGCGCTCACCTGGCCAATTTTTATCGAAGTTCTTTTAAGAACCGCACTCAACACCAGTGATGTATTCATGTTATCGGGATACTCGGACAAAGCCGTGTCTGCCGTTGGTGTTATTTCTCAGATATCCTTTTTCCTGATCATTGTCTCGACCATGGTCAGCAGTGGTACGGGTATTCTAATCGCGCAATACAATGGTGCTTCCCGCACTCAAGAGAGCGCTCACGTGGGTGTAGCAAGTATCATTCTGGCCATTATTGCCGGTGTGCTACTGAGTGTGATTGCCGTTCTTGTTGCTGAATATTTTATCCCACTTTATCAACTCGAACCTCAAGTCGAACAGTACGCGCAAGAATACCTGTTCATCAGTGGTGCTCTCACCTTCAATGTAACCATAGGTGTGGTTCTCACCACTATTTTGCGCAGTCATGGCTATTCAAAGTCACCGATGGTGATCAATATGATTGCAGGTGTCATCAACGTATTCGGTAACTACTGTGCCTTATATCAACCTTTTGGTTTGCCTGTATACGGCGTGCAAGGGGTTGCGACCGCGACCGTCATTAGCCAAGTAATCGGAATGTTGATCTTGATTGGTGTGGTCAGAAGCAAAGGGATTTATCTACCAGTGAAGCAGTTTAAATCTGTGCCGAAAGCCATCTATCAAAAAATCATGAAGATCGGCTCGATGAACGCTGGAGAAGTGCTCTCTTATAACATGGCTCAGATCAGCATTACCTTCTTTGTAGTGCAGATGGGTACGTCTTCACTGGCTGCGTTTACTTACGCACAAAACATCGCTCGCCTCTCTTTTGCGTTTGCACTGGCAATTGGTCAAGGCAGCCAAATCCAAACAGGCTATTACATTGGTAAGGGTTGGATCGACGAGATTACCAAGCGCGTGCAACGTTACTTTGTGGTTGGCTTTATCGCGTCAACCGCGATCACCTGCATGGTGTATGTGTTCCGTTTCGAAATTCTCGATCTGTTCACGCAAGATCCAGAGATCATTGCGCTAACGGCGGCACTGATTGCAGGTTCCATCATTCTTGAAGCTGGACGAGTATTTAACCTTATCTTTATCTCTTGTCTAAAGGCTGCTGGCGACATTAAATTCCCGATCAAAATGGGCATTCTCAGCATGTGGGGCATTGGGGTTGCCATGAGCTATTTGCTTGGCGTGCATTGGGGTTATGGCGTATTGGGTGCTTGGATGGCAATCGCGATGGACGAGTGGTTCCGTGGAATCATCATGGCCTATCGCTGGCGAGCTAAGAAATGGACTCGATTCTCTTTTTAGACTTTTTAGCCTTCCATTTATCTTCACAAGATCGAAAAACGCCGCTCCTATTTCCAAAGAGCGGCGTTTTCGTTTTTAATTACCCGAACTCATCTACGCGGTCGCAAGTGCTTTCTTTCGCTTTGCTAGTCGTCCAAAAATACCGAGCAACATAACAATGCCACACACGCCATAAACTTGCATGATGGTTGGATCGTCCGATACAAAACCCACATCCGAGAACATAACGTAAGCACCAAGCACCATGTAAAGAATAATAGCCGAAGCCTCGAAACGGAACTCCCAAGGTGTCACATCAATATTCTCATTGACTGGCATCACGTACTCAGACTCACGCGGCATAAAGTAACCAATGATGAACATCAACGCGGTACATACCACGAACAGAATCGCTAATTGATGTAGGAAGTGAATCGGAGTTTTGAACACCAACTGCATTGCAGCGTAAGAACTTACAAACACCACCAACGCCACTTTCGCCGCTACAGCTGGTACACGTTTAGAGATATAGCCGACAAACACGATAGTGAAGATTGGCACACTGAAGAAACCTGCCACCATTTGTAGATATTGGAACAAACCTTCTGGTGCGTACATGATGAATGGTGCGATACATACCGAGATAATCGCAATCACGACACCAAAAATACGCCCTTTACCCACTAGCTCTTCATCGGTTTTACCTTGTCCGAATAGCGGCTTATACACGTTCAATGCAAACAGAGTCGTTGAGCTGTTCAACACACCATTAAAGGTACTCAAAATCGCACCAAACATCACCGCAACGAAGAAGCCCACTAGCGGCTTAGGCAAAACTTCATTAACTAAACGGGTGTACATGGTGTCTGGATTACCCGCATCAGCGCCAAACATATGGAAAGCAATGATACCCGGAATGATCAAAAACAGCGGAGAGATGACCTTAATCGCACCGGCAAGGATTACACCTTTCTGACCTTCTTTCAGGTTCTTAGCACCCAATGCGCGTTGAATGATAGATTGGTCAGTACCCCAGTAATACAAGTTCACCAAAAGCAGACCTGTGAACAATGTTGAGAACGGCAGTGGATCGGTTTCTGTACCCACCGATTGGAGCTTCTCTGGCGCGGCATAAAGCAGAATATCTAAGCCAGCACCGAAACTCCCCTCGCCCAACACCATTAAACCAAATACAGGGATCATCATGCCGCCGACAATCAAGCCTACACCATTAATGGTATCTGCAATTACAACCGCCTTTAGGCCACCATAAATCGCGTAAAAGAAGCCAAGTAGACCAATCGTCGCCGAAATCAGTGCAATTGAACTAAACTCTGAAATATTTAGCAGGGCCTGAACATCGAAGATTTCACCCAAAACAACAGCGCCCGCGTAAAGTGTGGTAGGCAAAATGTTGATCACGTATTGGCACAAGAAAAGTAACGTCACAAACTTCTTCACCGACATGTCGTAGCGGCTCTCTAAGAAATCAGGAATGGTGGTGATACCTTGTTTCAAATAACGAGGAACTAACATTAAAGCAATAATCACCAAGGTGACACCAGAAGCCACTTCCCAACCCATGACACTCATGTTGTGGGTGTAAGATTGTGCGCTCATGCCCACGAAACTGGTGGCACTCAAGTTCGTTAAGATAAGTGAGCTGGCAATTAAGCCACCGGTTAAGCTTCTTCCGCCAAGAAAGAAACCATCTTGTGAGGTGTTTTTGTCATTTTTCACTTTGTTGTAGGTAAACGCGACTACAAACCCAGTAAATAACAAAAATGACAACAGAACGGTAATAGACATTTTGTTTTCCTTAAGTTGAGTTATTGCGGCAGCAATACCTCGCTGCCGATTATAATTTTTATATTTAGATTTTTATTTGTAGGGGTACTCAGAGTCAGAGATTCACATCTTTTTTAGATGCACAATCAAGGCAGACTCTGGGTCGAGAATAGGTAAGGTCAATCCAATCTCTTTGAGGTTATCGCCGCTTAAAGTCAGAGTTTTATCTAACCATTGAGGGCGTTGTTTCATGAGTTGGAAACTGGTTTGTGGCATCTCCACTAACTTCACTTGATACAGCGCACTGTCTTCCACGCAGCTAATACGAAGTGGTGATGGCAGAGCGTATTCAGGCATGGCCAACTGACACACGGTGATCAGCATTTCATCATCATTCTGCACCCCATAGATGTTCTGGTTTTTGTCCGCGGGATCCATGCGGAAACTACGACCTGAGTGCAAAATATGGCGGAACTGCTTATGCAGAGAGATGTAGTGAGAGAAAGCTTGCTTCTCTTGTTGCGACTCTTTAACCGGGTCAAGTTCAACGCCCATGTGCCCCATCAAAGCGGTGACACCACGCATATTGATACTGTGACGACGATTGGTTGAATGGCACTCAGCAGGGCCAATGTGCGCACCCATAACTTCTGGTGGGAAGAAGTAGCTCATGCCTTTTTGAATGGCTTGTCGTTCCAATGCATCGTTACAATCGGATGCCCAGAATCGATGTGTTCTTTTAAGGATTTCAAAATCAATGCGACCACCGCCTGATGAGCAAGATTCAATCTCGACCTTAGGGTGTGCTTGATTCAGTTGATCAACGAGACGATACAAGGCTTCAGTTTGACCATGCACCGCCGCCTTACCTTGGTGGCCCGGCTGAACTAATTCACGATTCATGTCCCACTTTAAGTAGCCGATATTGTACGTAGTCAGAAGCGTATCAAGGCGAGAGAACAAGTAGTCAAAGCACGCTTCATTCTGCAAGTCTAAAACATACTGCCAACGACCAGACGGTTGATGATAACCTTGCAAACCTAGGACCCAATCAGGATGGTTACGGTATAGGTTTGAGTCTTGGCTGACCATCTCAGGTTCAACCCACAACCCGAACTCCATCCCCTGTTGGTTAACGTGTTCAATCACAGGTTCTAAGCCATTTGGGTATTTCACTTCATCGAGATACCAATCGCCTAAGGCCGTTCGTTCGCCATCACGACCAATAAACCAACCATCATCAATAATGAATCGTTCAACACCCATTGCGCCGGCTTCGGTTGCCATCTGCATGATGTATTCCGGTTTATGGTCGAAGTAGATGCCCTCCCAAGTATTTAAGTGCACAGGGCGAGGTTTATCGGTAGGGAATTGAATAATGTTGTCACGAACAAACTGCTGAAAACGTTGAGCAATACCGTTCAAACCAGAGTTGCTGTAACAGCCATAGAGCCAAGGTGTCTGGTAAGTAGCCTCTGGTTCTAGAATCGATTCACCCGCTAACAATAACTCTCCCGCTTGTACAAAGCGGCGGCCATCACTGCGAACATCAGCACGCATTTGGTGGTTACCACTCCAACCTAAATGGAAGCCCCACACCAAACCATTCTGTTCTGAGAAACCTTGCGTTCCTGCAAACATGCCAGGGAAGTTTTCATGTGAAGTACGGCCGCGACGGTTCTCTTGCATGAAGCCACCATGCTCAAAACGCTGACGTTGCGTTTGGAACTCATGACACCAACGACCATGGAACGTCATCAATTCATTGGCGTGGTTTGGCAGCGGCAACGTTGATGACAGCTTATTTAAATAGTATTTACTGCCCCCTTTGTTGGTTACTGTGATGCGCTTTTGAACCACATCCGATTCGTAATCCAGTTTAATTTCAACCGTCAATTCAAGCTTAGACACGGTGTCTTCTAGAACAAAAGTGGCTTGCTGAACCTGAGCTTCCACGCGGACGGTATTAAAAACGGGTGCCCAATCAAAACCATCACGATGCCCTTCTATTCCCGGCGCATTAAAATGACCGCTACCCAATTCAGGACAAAGAGAAAGCGGTACATCGACATCAAGGCGTGCTTGAGAGATCGGTCTCTCGGTTGATAACAAAAGATCTTCATCAATACTGGCGATCTTTGCGCCCCAGTGAAGAACCTCTGGAGTACGGCCCGATTTGATGATCAAACTGTGGTTTTTACTTGTTAGATGAATAAATTCGCTCATAGCCAATCTCATATTGTTTTCGTAAACATAAACTAAAATTAATAGTGAACTTGAAGACTGAAATTAGTACTAAAAAGGCTAAATAACGTGATCTAAAAACACTTATTCGTTGCTAAAATTTGCACAAGATCGACTGTTTCCGGAAACATATTTAATGTTTCAAATGACATTTTTTTGAAAGGGAGCAGAGTTTCATTTCGCTAAATTGGATAAGCTCATCGAACGACGGGAATATTCGATGGACGGTGTGATGAGTGTAACTTTTAAAGATGTGGCGAAGCTGGCTGGCGTATCGACTCAAACAGTATCAAGGGTGACGAACGGTTCGCAAGATGTCGCAGAATCCACTCGAAACAAAGTGAATGCTGCGATAAAGAAGCTTGGATATGTGCCCAATAAAGGGGCTCAAATGCTCAGCCGTTCCAAGTCCACCAGCATAGGGTTAGTGACGCTCGATATGGCACTGCATGGCGCCGCAATGATCGCTAACGGTGTACGAATGCAGGCTCACGATATGGGGTATGGCACCGCTTTTTCTGTAGTATCCGAACCGAACCTCACCAACACCCGCGAGGCTATTCGTGAACTGATGGCTCAACAGGTCGACAGCATCATTCTCAATGTGCCTTTAAAGAGTGCAGACGCCGAATTGCTGGTAGAACAATATCAACACTTGAACCTCATCTTCATTGATGTCCCTTCTAACAGCCAAGTTAACTATATATGCGGCGATCACGCCGAGGGCGCAAAGCTGGCGGCTCAGCATCTTATTGAAAATGGTCGCTCTGAATACTTGTTGATCAGCGGGCCTAACGAATCCAGTGCCTCACAAATCCGTCTTCAGAGTTGGTTGGGTGTGCTATCAGATGCAAACTGTCAGGTACAGTTTCAACATCAAGGAAACTGGCAAGCGGAAAGTGGCTACCTTGGCATTCGAGACGCCGTTGCGAAACAAATCCCATTTGATGCTGTGTTGGTCGCCAGTGATCAAATGGCATTAGGGGTTTTACGCGCACTGCAAGAACTGCAGATTCCAGTCCCTGACAAGGTTGCGGTCGCCGGCTTTGATGGCATCGAGGACAGTGCGTTTTTTAATCCACCACTGACCACCATCAAACAAGACTTCACCACGATTGGTCGACAAGCTGTGGTACTTGCAGAGAAGCTCAACGCTAACTCACAAGATGCTTTACTGCAGCACCATATCGAAACTGCATTACTCCCAAGAGAAAGTAGCCAACCTAAGGTGACGGCTCACTATGAAAAACAAGAGATCGAGCAACTGCTGAAAAGAATTCAGACCCTTTTGCCAGAATCGACATAAAAGAAAAAGCGCTAGGGGGAGCTAGCGCTTTAAGACCAACTAAGTCCGTTTAGCCTGGTAGTTTTTTAAGCTATATCATGAGGATATAACCAATTTTTTTACTTAGGTAAATCAAAAAGCCTATTCTTTACGACTGCCTTGAGTCGTAAATTAAGTATAGTCGGGTTCTTATAATAAACCGGATTTTTCTAAAATTAATTCATATGAATTTGACGATTAACCGACACAATAAACTATTCGGAAATCACAGATGAGATCGCATTAGTAATCAACTTTCTAAGTAGTTTATTTTTATCATCTAAATGCTTTGCCTTTCTATAAACAAGCTGGATATCAAAATCTGGAACATCAATAGGTGGCTTCACAGCTAGTAAGGTTTCTTCACTATCAATATCCTTGCGCGCGACTAGCTTGGGGACAATACACAATAGTTCTCTGCCACGAATGAGTCGTTTAACAGTTAAAAAGTTACTGGAAGATATCGCGACTTTCCGGCTTAAGCCGAGTTCACCTAAACGAGTGTCCACTCCCGTCTTTAAAGCCCCTGCAGGGGAAACAAGCGCGTGCTCGACAGCAACAAATTGTTCTAGCGACATCGGCTCCTCAATAGATAGAACCGATTGATCAAGTAAACAAACATGTTGCTCCGTATACAAATGCTTTGTTCGATATTGCTTTGGTACCTCACCAAAGCTGCCTATCGTCATATCAAGCTTGGCATCGTCAAAGACTTGCTGGTAGTTACTCAGGTTTACATTGAACAACGCTACTTGAGAATAAGGAGAGGATTGCTTAATCAGGTCAAACAATATTGGAGCGAACATCTGCTCGGCATAATCAGTGAGACCAATCTTCCAAGTCCCTTTATAAGTCTCTGCATCAAACGATTTAGATAACAGAACTTCAGACTGGATGGTATTCAGTAGCGCGTCCACGGTACTTGATAGTTCAATGGCTCGGTCGGTCGCCTCCATCTTGCTACCTACACGCTCAAACAAAGGGTCATCAAACAACTTTCGTAGCCTTTGTAAGCTATGGCTCATCGCAGATTGGCTGACATAACAACGCTCAGCAGCCTTACTCACGCTATTCGTTTTATACAAAGCCTGCAGTGCAATCAACAAGTTAAGGTCGACCCCTTTCCAGTTAAAATCAGCCACAAATCAATCCCATATCATTCATAATTATAATTAAAACAATTAATTTGAATCATAGTTCAACTCCACCTAAATTACGCTAAACATTTATCTGGAATCGATCATGCTTTCAATTTTTAAAACCTTTTTCTGGCTTGGCTGGATTAGCTTCGGTGGACCAGCGGCACACATTGGCTACTTCCGTAAAACCTTTGTTGAGAAACTGAACTGGTTGTCCGACGAAGAGTACGGGCAGATTGTCGCTCTTAGTCAATTTCTACCGGGCCCAGGTTCAAGTCAGGTTGGCTTTGCGGTCGGCTACAAGAAAGGTGGATTAACAGGTGCTATTGCTGCATTTGTCGGCTTCACTTCCCCATCTGTGATTCTGATGCTGATATTGGCGTTAGTCAGCAACCAGCTATTGGAAGATCCACTTTTCAATTCAATCATTCACGGGCTTAAGTTATTAGCGGTAGTGGTTGTAGCTGATGCAACCTTTGGTATGTACAAGAACTTTTGCCAATCGAAGATAGCGACCGCCTTATGTGTGATTACCGCGATTGTACTACTACTGATTCCAGGCATCTGGCCTCAAGTTTTAGTGCTTCTATTTGCAGCAATGGTTGGCAGTAAGTTCTTGACGTCTCAAGAGCTCAAAACGATACCTTCAACGCAAAAAATATCGGTAACGCCTCTGGTGATTTTTGTTGCTTTGCTGGTTGGTCTGCCTCTATTCAGTGCTTACTCTCAAGGTATTGAAGTGTTTGGCCTGTTCTACCAAGCAGGTAGCTTAGTATTCGGTGGCGGCCACGTGGTACTTCCGTTGCTACAAAATGGTATTGGTGACCAACTGTCTCAAGATGCCTTCCTAACAGGTTATGCAGCAGCACAGGCAGTACCAGGGCCTATGTTTACACTTGCGACTTACTTAGGTTATGTATTGATGCCATCGGCACCGATCATAGGCGCACTACTCGCAACGATTGCTGTGTTCTTACCGGGCTTCTTATTGCTACTCGGTATATTGAAAAACTGGCAGGCGATTGCAAGCAAACCATTAGTTGCTGGTGCACTTACCGGTGTGAATGCAGCGGTAGTCGGGTTACTACTTGCGGCTCTGTATCAGCCAATCTTCACAAGTGCGGTGAGTGGCGGTTTAGACTTCGCTCTGATCATCATAGGTGTGTGGCTACTGAAAACGGTCAAGATGCCAATCGTAGGGCTTGTCGGCATGTTTATGCTATTCGGCGCTCTTACTGGCTTTGTTAACTAAAGATCTAACCGAAGCAAGAAGTTAGTGAATACCTAACTTCTTGCTTACGACTGAACGATAGGAGCCGTCGAACCTTTAACTAGCAGGCTTGATTCCATGGAAGTTAAAAAACAAATTGCAATCAATTAGCGGGATTGGGCTTAACGGCCAAAAAGAGTGTTTATTATCAGGGAGATAGTACTTTAAAAAGGCGATCAAATTATTGCAGGGATTAACATGTTCTCTCGCCATAATGTAATCGTAGTTCCACCCCTTTTTCACTCCAAGTTTTCTTGTCGTCATATAACGACCAACCTTCCATGCAATACCTGGGTCTGTAGGAATCAAAATGGACAAAGTGCCGCCCGGCTTTAATACCCTAAGCCATTCTTTAATCACAAGATGAGGCTCATAAAGGTGTTCCAATATATGTGTCGCAATAACACGATCAAAGCAGTTGCTTTCAAAGTCTAACGCTCGTGCATTCGTTACATTAAAAACGAGCTTGTCATAAGTACTGGTGTTACTGAGTTGCCTTTTTGCCACTTCAAGTGCGGCAGAATCGCCATCACTGACCGTATACTCGTCAAAACTATGCTGAACATGTCTCAAGTGTTCACCCGTTCCTGAACCCACTTCTAGCACCTTCGAGAAATGATCTCTGTTACTGAAAGGCTTCTCACACGCTATATGACCCGCCCTCATCACATAGCCTGTTGTACTGCTTTCGTAGACTCGCTCGTCATATTCATCACTGAAACGGGACAAATAATCGAGCCACTCCTTGTCTTCATCCTTGTTTATTCTCATTCCTGAATCCTATTGAGATGGCTTGTGATCGTGACTTCTTAATATTGAAAGGATCCTCATCTCTCGTCTGCCGCGCGACACGTTGTCGAGTATCAAGCCGCAAAAGAAAGACATCACCGCGATAAGTGCAATTGAACTAGACAGAATAGCTGTTGGGACTCTTTCAACGAGCCCGGTATCAATAAAATCGATAATAACGGGAATCCCTAATCCTAATGAAATAAAACAAAGCAACACTGACAACACACCGAAAAAAAACATCGGCTTTACGTCTCGTAGCAGGAACAAAATAAAGTTGAGGATTTTGATCCCATCACTCAATGTATTCAGCTTACTCGCCGTGCCTTCAGGCCTTGAGTGATAATGAGTGGGTACTTCTTTGATCGACATATTGTGGTGCAATGCATGCACGGTTAGTTCCGTCTCAATTTGAAAGCCGTCACTGAAAATAGGGACCGTTTTTACAAACCGGCGACTCATCACTCGATAGCCAGAGAAAACGTCATTCAATTGAGCATTGAACCCTTTATTTATCAGAGTCGAAAACATCTTATTACCCAAAATATGTCCTGCAGGATAAGCCTCGGAAGAGCGCTCTCGACTGCCAATGATCATATCGAGCTGTTCAGTAACCAGTTGTTCAATCAGTGTAGGGCAAATGGAGGCGTCGTAGGTATCATCACCATCAGCCATAATATAAATATCAGCATCAATATCTGAGAACATCCGTCGCACAACTTCACCTTTGCCCTGACGATACTCATGGCGAACAACAGCACCAGCTTGCAGCGCCTCTTCGACCGTGCCATCAGTAGAGTTATTGTCGTACACATAAACCGTCGCACTTGGTAGTGCACGTTGAAAGTCAGCCACCGTTTTTCCAACCGCTCCGGCTTCGTTATAGCACGGGAGTAACACCGCTATGGTTTGATTCTTCATGAGCTCTCCCTGACTCGAAACACTCGGTACCCATTTTCAATATTGTCGTACACAACATCTAACCAAGTTGGCGTATCTGAGCTGTACAGCTTATTGATCAATGCCTCCTCGCTAGCCGAGTCCTTTAAAATCAACAAATGCGGATCATTGCCAATAACAATGATATCGATGCTTTTCTCTATGATTTTCCGTTCGGCTAAGCTCAGATCTTCCTCTAGCATTACTTCAATAAGAAATTGGTTCCCAACAATATTTCGATGGTAAGGAGCAGCAATAATTCGATTATCCGTTTTTGCCAACACTGGAGCCCCCGTTTCAATCCCTGAAAGTATGGTGTGCGAATTTATATCGTTATCTTTTAACACCTTATGAATCTTCAGAGATTGCTCCTTTTGATCAAGAGTAGTTGTAATTTCTTCGGTTGGCGACAACGCGAGAATGACAAAGGCGACCGCTAGTGGTGCTCCAGAAGTAATAACCGCTGCTTTTATGATGGAGGAACGGATGTAATCTGCTAACTGAAGAATCACGTATGCTTGGAGGGGAGCCGCTAGCACAAAACACAACCTCATGACTCTAATCTGCCAAAAGATCGCAAGGGCTAAATTGAACATAAAGATGAGATACAAAATTGCGCAGTGGTGATTTTTACGCTTAAAAAGTGGATACAAAGTGGCAGGAATCACGAGCAAAGCGTAATTCTCTATCGAGAAAAAACCATGACTTGCGACATATCTAACGACCGATTTCGCTTCCGTCACTTGGTCTAACCAATAGACTTTAAGTATTGGAGGGTAATCAATTAACAACGCACTGCTGAGTGATGGATAAAGCACTGCCACTGGGATTAAAAATAGAACAGCTAGAAATACGAACAGAAAAACCTTTTGCAGTAGACTGTTATCTTCATTCATAAACCGATGATAAACATTAACGAAAAGCCAGCCACAGAAGAAAAGGATGATGAGAACAAATGATATTTCGTCGTACTTAAAAACGAAAAACTCATCGTAAGGCCGATTTAATAAAACCGCACAAATCCCAAACAGAGCGGAACTCGCATACAACTTAGAGATATAGCCAAACCACTCATGGCGAACAAGACCGTAATACACGGTGTAAATCGCGAAAAAAAACATGAATAGCAAAACATTATCAAGCCCCGTCCATAAAGATAGAGACAGCAAGATAGATTGCGCATACACACGCCACGCATGGCGCAACTGCTCATGATTCAATGGCGTTAAAGCTAGAAATAGGACCGCGAAGACCAGCTGAATATTATGATGATCAATAGAACCGGGTAAAAAATGGATAATTGAAGGCGAAGAAATCGCAAACATCATACTAATAAAGCGATACTTGGCACCGAAGAGGTGGTCAGCTAGGTAAAAGCATGACAGCGAAAAAAGTAGCAAGTAAAGCAGAGGGACAAGAGAAATGGATATTGTATAAGCAAGATTATCATCGACGATAAACAACAATGGAAAAGCTACGAGCGATAAGATTAAATCAGGAAAGCGAGACCAATGAATAACAATGCCATCAGCGGCATTAAAATTATTCATTGGCTCTAGGTACCAATGTCCAGTTGCCATCCAATCCTGAAATTGAACGAAACGCATATAGTCGTCATTATCATTCAGGTTAAGAGCTGAAACACTCTCCCACTTGTAAATAAAGATCACTGTGGCACAAACTAGCCAAATGACAGAGATAACAATGATATCTTTATTAAAACTCTCACTTTTAGGCGACATGAATATCCTTTTCACTGAGCCAAAATTTAAACGACTATTGCTCCATCTCTCTCACTTCCGCTAGTGCTCTGTTTAAGTTTTCGTTCGCAACTCTGTAATACGATGGTTTCTTGTCTATTGCTTGCTGAAGGTAAGGAACGGCTTCATCCGGCTTACCTTGTAATATTAGGAAATACCCTACATTATTCAACGCTTCAGGCGTATCCATATGTCGCATAAACATATTAGTGGCTTTCTTAACATCACCGGAAGCCAGATAAATGAGGGCTAGATTGTTTTGAGCCTTCTCACTATTTGGCTCTAACTCTAGAGCTGAACGCGTGTACTGATACGCTTCCTTGTAATTGCCGTACATGTAATGGGAGTAGCCCATATTCAACAGAGCTTTGAATGAGTTTTTGTCTATCTGCAGTGACTTTTTGAAGTACTCTTGAGCTATCTGATGCTTTCCGTCGACATCTTCCAACACACCAATTCCCATATATGCTGATGCAGGAGACATACTGTCAACCTTCAAGCTAGCGACTTCACTTTGGCTTAACGCTTGGTGGTTTTTAATCGTTTCACTGCTTTTCAAACGAACTTGGTCGGCATTAATCGCTTTAAAGAAATAACTTCGACCTTCATCCGTTCGTCGCTGCTTCGTATACAAAACGCCTAATTCCTCCAGTACCTCGGTATGTGCTGGATTGAAATCTAAGGCCGCCAAATACGCTTTCTCGGCAAGCGCTGAGTTGCCACGAGATGAATGGATTTTACCTATAGTAAACAGCGTTTTGTCGTGAAACTCTTGCTCAGGAAAAGACAGAGAGCGGATGTATTCATACAAGGCTAGATCGATGTTGTTGTCCCTTAATGCTACATCACCACGCATGATCGCTTCTTTCTCACTCAAAGGAGGGTCATCATTCGTTAACGTATCTATCGGTTTACCGGAATACAGTTCTGCATCAAATTGATTCGTTGGCTCATCAGATGATGCACAACCGAGTAGTAGTATTGGTAGGAAAAGTAGAAGGAACTTATTGTATAACATCATAAACTTGCTCCCGGCGCACTCAATGCGTCCATTACGATAAGTAGTCCTGGGCCAAGTGCAACAATGAAAAAACAAGGCCAAATAAAAATCAGCATAGGAAATAACATTTTGGTCGGTATTTTCGCCGCAATTTCTTCAGCGGCTTGCTGACGTTTATCTCTAAAGTCTTCAGTATAATCACGAAGCGTTTGCGCTAAGCTACCGCCCATTCTCGATGCATGAGAAAGCAAAGAAACCAACCCTTCCAATTCGACTAAACCGGTTCGCTCGATAAGCTGTCTAAGCGCATCAGGCATAGTGACACCCGCTTGGATTTTAGCAAACACAGTCTCTAGTTCATCCGCAAGTTCCGGCTGAGAGACATAGATCTCAGATGCGACACGTCCAAGGGCTGCATTAAAACCAAGCCCAGACTCGGTACACACAACAAGAAGATCAAGCGCATCAGGGACACCATTTCTTATTTTTTTCTGACGCTCTTTTTGTAACTTGTTCAGAATAATATTTGGCGTAAATGTTCCGAGAAAAACACAAGTCATGATGAGTAAATTATTGTAATCTCCACCCAACGATATGTAATAGACCATAAAAGCAGCGACGATGCCTATTAAACTAGATAAAACCTTCAACGCGTAGAAAACTGATAACGAGCTCTTCTCATGGAACCCAGCATGCATCAGCTTTTCTGAGTAAGTTTCATTGTCCTTTTTATTACCTTTACTTATAAAGGGGCTTAATGATTCTAACGTATTAGAAAAATCATAAGGTTTTCGACCACCAGTACTCCCCTCTTCAGATATTTGTCTTAGCTTCTTATCTAAAGGAGATCTAGCACCTAAAAACAAGAACCCAATAGTCAATGTTAATAAGACAGTAGTGAGCAAAATCATCGCATAGATAACAGCCTGAGAGCTGATCCCAAACTCTGCTAACATCTGCTTCCAGACTTCAATATTTAATAATTCCATAAGTTAAATCTCTATACTGATGATCTTTTTAATCCACAAGGCTCCGATCGCCAAGAGAACAATACCGACACTGACCATCGATAGACCGCGAGGATCTTTGTAAAGTGGCTCGATATATTCAGGACTGGCTACCTTTAAGGCAAAAAATAAACCAAAAGGGGATAAGGTTAAGATCCATGCTGACAGACGGCTTTCAGCAGAGAGCGTTTTTACTTTCCTTTCTAACTTAAAGCGGGCTCTTAGTACTTCAGATACCTTTTGCAGGTTCTCTGATAGATTCCCCCCAGTTTCTTTTTGTAGCATTACTGCACTAGAAAAAGCCAACATTGATACGGTGGGAACTCGCTCTGCCATCTGTAAAATAGCTAAACGTAAGTCATAACCGTAATTAAGTAAGTTGTAGGTATTTTTAAACTCAGCACCGATAGGTTCAGGAAGTTCTTCACCAACTTCATTAAATGATTGAACAAGCGGTTGCCCTGCTTGCAGTGCTCGTCGGATAATATCTAAAGCCTCTGGAAGTTGCTCTTCGAATCGAGCCATTCTATAAGCCACTCGATTTTGTACATACAGATAAGATATAACCCAAACAGAAATGAATGCTGCTAAACTAATAAACCATTCTTGATTGGTCATTATTGATATCAATGTGAGCAAGACACCACAAAGAGAAACAATAAGTAAAAACCGGCTCAATGCTAATTTAAAACCAGCTAATTCCAACATTTTTTTTAATCCAGCAAAGTATGGAATAACTATTAACTTACGGTCTATAGGAGATAATTCTTTGTTATAATGTTCTTTTAATAAAGATAGACTCTCTTCATCGATATTACGTTGCGCCTCCTTCAAACGCCGAGACAACTCTTTATGCTTCGCTTTTTTCCCTGCAGCAGGTAATAACAAAGCTTGAGAGATAAAAAGCACCGCAATGAATAACAGACCTAATGAAACGCTTACATTATCCATAACCTCTCCTTAACCGTGAGTCTCAGTAAAGAGCTCGAAAGGCAGGTCGAGTCCACGTTTGACTAACTGGTCATGATATTGAGGAACTACCCCCGTTGCTGTGTAATAGCCGATAATATTGCCATCTTCATCAATACCTTGACGTTGGAAACGGAAAATTTCCGACATCGTAATCACCTCACCTTCCATACCATTGATCTCTTGGATGCTCACCATACGACGCTTACCATCTTCTTGTCGTTCCATCTGTACGACGAGGTGGATAGCCGAAGCTATTTGAGCTCGTAAGTTTTTGGTTGATATGTTCCACCCAGCCATCGAGAACATGTTTTCGACACGGCTCAAAGCATCACGGGGGGTATTCGCGTGAATAGTAGCAAGAGATCCATCATGGCCCGTGTTCATCGCAGCCAGCATATCAACCGCTTCGCTACCACGAACCTCACCAACCACGATTCGGTCGGGGCGCATACGCAGGGTATTTTTTACGAGTTCTCGCTGGTTGATTTCGCCTTTACCTTCAAGGTTTGCTGGGCGAGTTTCCAATCGAATAACATGAGGTTGTTGAAGTTGAAGCTCCGCAGAATCCTCAATGGTAATTATTCGTTGATCACGTGGAATAAAGCCAGAGAATATGTTTAACGTGGTGGTTTTTCCTGAACCTGTACCACCTGAAATCAATATATTGAGCTCGCCTTTTACTGCAGCTTCAACAAACTTAGCCATTTGGGGTGAAACTGAATTGTAGTCAATAAGGTTATCCATCGTTAAGCGATCCACAGCAAAACGGCGGATAGAAACAGAAGGGCCATCAAGTGCGAGAGGAGGGATAATAGCGTTCACACGTGAGCCATCAACCAAGCGCGCATCTACCATAGGTGATGCTTCATCGATTCGGCGACCAACCTGGCTTACGATACGGTCAATGATATTTCTTAAGTGGCGATCATCAAGAAAAGTATACGGCGTCTTTTCAAGTTTACCTCTTCGCTCGACATAAACGCTTTTAGGACCGTTGACCAAGATATCTGAAACGGTTTGGTCAGCGAGTAAAGGCTCCAACGGCCCAAGACCAAACACCTCATCTTCTATCTGCTTTATAACCCGCTTTCGCCCTTCAGCACTCAGCGCATGACTACCATCGTCAGCCATCAACTGTAAAATGGCTTCATGCAAGTCAACCTTAGCCCGCTCTTTTTCCAAACTTGAGAGTAATCCTAAATCTAGGGTCTCAAGCAGTTGCTTATGAAAAAAGTGTTTGATTGATAACTCTTGCTCTAACACTTTTCGAGCTTCATCAATCGCCTTTTCCTTTTCTACATTCGCTTCAGAACTGCGAGATTGACTAGACGTATCAACACTGGATAAACGCTCAACAGGGTTGGTATCTTCTGAGTCATGCGAAATCTGTTCTACTCTTTTTTCAAACTCTGGATTTACATTTTTTCGTTTAAAGAACATCACAATCCCTCGTGTTCACTATTCATCTACCCGTTATGAAAACCACTTTTTCAACCAGCCTTTTTCTTCTTGCTCTGGTGGTGAAAGAACGTGAGACAAATCGATGATAGAACGAGTAATTGAGCTTTTCTTTCTCGACTGAACTAACGGTTGCCCCAAATTGGCACTCTCTAGTGCCACTTTAAAATCATTAGGCATCAGGTGGATGTCGTGATTGCCCACCGCCTGCTCAATGTCTTTTAACTTTATAGAATGTCGTTTTTCGTAACGGTTAAGGATTACCTCTATTGCGTCGCTTTGTAAGCCGTACTCAAACTTCAGAGACTTAATTAATCTACTTGTGTTTTTTACTGACACTAAACTCTGCTGTAAAACCAGAAGCACTTTCGTTGCAGGTGATATAGCAGATGCAAATACATGATCTAACCCTCTAGATAGGTCGATCACCACATAAGGGTAAAAACGGCGCAATATAGGCAGCAGTCTGCCTATTTTTTGTGCCTGCTCGAAATCATCAGCATTGTTTTCATGTTTAAAGCTTAGAACATGAAGACCAGATTCATGTTTATTGACCAAAGTACCTAAGGAGATTTCATCTAGGTCATTCGCGCTATTTATTGCATCAGAAACGCTGTAGGTGGGAATAATATTTAAGTAATCAGGAATTACTCCAAATTGGAGATCAATATCGAGTAAGAGAACTTCATTTGGGTGTTGATTAGCCATCTCAATAGCGGTATTTAACGCTAAAGTGGTTGCTCCCATCCCTCCCTTGGTGTTCAAAAACAAGATAAATTCTCCATAACTGGAGTTTTCAAGCTTTTCGGAAGCCGTTTTCTTAAGCAAAGGGAGTAAGTCTGAAATAGTGACATTATGAGATAAGAAATCTGAGGCTCCTAAGCGAAGCGCAATTTTTAATGACCCGTTATCACTTTCGTCCCCGAGTACAACTAAAGATAAATCCTTATCCTCGAGCGATAAATCATACCCCTGTAACTCCACCATTTTTTGTGCCCAACTTCCACTTGCTTCTACAAAGATAAGCTCTGGAACATCAGCATTTTTTAGGTATTCCTCGCTCATTGCTGCGAGAGAAAATGATGTAACATGTACATTTCGACATTTCTTTAATTCAAGACTCATATGTGAAAGAAAACCTTCTGAGCTGTATATTAACCAGACCTTAAGGTTTGTTTTCAAACGCACAATATCACTCTCATTTGGCGTTATTTTAATTGCTTCCCCCATGCTACAACTCCTGTATAAAATAACTCATGGACATCTATTCCTTGTTTCGGAATCAGCTCTAACAACTCCTAAACTCTCAGCTGGCAAAATAGTTTCGAACGAAGGAGCTGTAAGATACCCACTAGTACCAAAAAAACTCAAATCTCCGATTAACTGAACGCCATATCCAGTTGCACTCGCCCTTACAAATTTAATGGTACTAAATACTGGATCAGTGTCGTAACCTGACGTAATTTCATTCCCATCAATATCTAAATAAGCAACTTCTAAATTGGCAGCGGTAAATCCTACAAGAGGAATATCTCCCACAACCATTGCGGCAATATTATCTCTATCTGCTACATAGCAAACCGTTGCTAACCTTGCTGCTTTCCTCGTGGCTTCACTTACCATCTGCAACGAAAACATATAGGCACCCAATGCCAAGATTATAAAAATCAAGAGAAAAATCAGCCATGACACTAATGTGAACTCTATGATAGCAAGCCCTTCAATACACCTTTTTGACTTTCTCATCACAGCACCCTCATAACCGAAGTGACGCTTAACGGAATCGAAAAACTCTCCGAGGAAAAGGGAATAGACAAGAAATGTGGAACATAATCATAGGTAACACTTACCCGTACATAACTATCTCCTGACGGTGGCGTAACGGTAACATCTGCAGTCGTCAATGAAGATAACACCGCAGTCCCTACACTATTCTGTCCGTAAACCACCACATTTTGAATTTCGGAAGTCGGCGCAATAGTTCCACCGATCGTTCCATAGACTTCACTAACTGCGTAACGAGCACCGTTTTGCACAGATTTAGATATCACATTGTAATGGACTAAAATATTGCCAAATTCCAGCACCAATATCAGAAAGAACAGTAATACCGGGGTCGCTATAACCACCTCAATGGCTGCAAAACCACCCTGTAATTTATTGAATAGTTTCATGGTTACGACTCCCCACTATCTGGGTCCTTATACAATACGATTTTGTATGTCCCTTCCGTAGTCGAGTTAGTACTGCCAGATCCGCTAGCTACGCTACAAGAGTGTATAAATTCACCAAAAACTGCAGGCGTTCCTGAGTTATTGGTCGGCGCTTTTTGTAGCAAGAAGAAACAACCAATTTTGTTCACCGTAAATTCAGTCGCACCGCCACTTTTACCTGAACAATCCACCATAGGTATAGGTAATATACGACGCCAAGCAACACCATTAGCCGCACACCCAGAACCATTATTAGCTATGCATGTGTTAGTCGCTGATTCATATTGAGCATAGGTATAACTGCCGTCAAAATCGATATCTCCCGTACTAGCATCGATCGTAATCTCATTAGTAGGCTCAGTCGTTACATAATCAGTGGGGTAATCTGATGCCGATAATCCTCCACCATAATCACCAAATCGAGTATTTAAGCCATCACCGGTAGGACCAACCGTTCCTCCTGGTTTGGTGGTTATATCGTCACCTATTGCAACAGGATAACTATAGTCCCCCCCTAGACCTTCTTTTACCGTTTTACCACCAGAGCCAAAGTCCAATAGGTGGTAATTTCCATTACCCATTTCAGATAGTTTGTTATCTCCAACTTTCAAAGCATGAACGGTACCGACTTCATAGCCAAAAACATTCGTTATTTCTTCACCAGTTACATCATGAAAGCCATCTTCAGGATCTATATCATTGTCAGATGTCCCATCACCAATACATACACCTATTGGTACAACGTTATTTACAACTTCTTGCCCTGAACTGGGGCCCGCAACAGCACTAGCAGATACCTCTTTATCAAGGCCAAATAATTGAATAAAGAATTCACTCATACCCAATGAATCTACTCGAACACGCACATAAACATCATCGTCGATGCCAAAAGTAGCCGTGCCCGTAAAGTCTTGAGGATCATTAGAGTAATCGATACTGATTGAAGCGGTTGAAAAATCAAACTCGTGGTTTCCCGTCGAGCCAGCCATGGCATTTAATGCAGTGCCAACCTCGGCATCTACTGCATCTTTATCCTTACTATTATCCAAAATAGTTGCGGCAGCTAAAGCAGCTGAATCTACCGCATTTTGTAACCGTGTTTTGTTCACAACCATATGGTTGATATCTACAGCTAACGCTGAGACAGCTAAAAAAACCAACAAAGCGGCTGTAATCATGACTACGACTAAGCCTTGTTGCTTTTTGGGGCTTTGTGATACTCGATACAACATGTGAGTACCTCCAGATTTAGTTAAACTCTTCTAGGATCTGGCTACTACTGCTTCCGGACAGATCATTTTCACCTCTGCCAACATATCGGTCGTAACCAGCCTGCATCCGCTCCCCTGTACCGTCCGGTACTTCGAGTAGATTCTCTTGGGTCGCATTAGGGTTATATGTTTGTTCTGTTTTCACTAGTGCTACTGAATGTCCCAAACGGGCATCATTAGCACAGCCAACTAGCACCATCACGAGAAAGACCATCATTATTCTAATCATATCTATCTCCTTATAAATCATGACCAAATGAGCCTTCACTACCGCCGTCGGTTGGCGATACGGCCTGTGCTGATTGAGATTGCTCTGAAGTGGATTCAGACGGTTCAGCAATGTAAGCGCTTCGGCCTAACAAATAATATTCCAAGTCATTAGGGTCGACGAAAGCATCTGTTGGTAATGTCACTTTCGTGCGGTCGATTGGCTTGGCAAGCCTTGGAGTCACAAGAATAACCAGTTCGGTTTCGCCAGATACATACTCTTGGCTGTTGAAAAGCTGCCCTAAAATCGGCACATCACCAAAGCCTGGCATCTTGTTGCTGATATCTCTCACATTCTCACTCAGTAAACCTGCAATACCGATAGTCTGGCCATCTGCTAACTCAAGAGTTGAAGATGCACTACGACGCGTAATAGGTGGAATGAAGTAAGTCGCGTTGGTAGTACCAGGATCAATCGTTAGCGAGCTACTATTCGCAATTTCACTCACATCAACAGCCAAGTTCAGGTTGATTTTTTTATCACTAAGAACCGTTGGGATGAATTTCAGCCCTACACCATATTCTTTGTATTCAATGGTGATGCCGTCTTCATCAGGCACAGGGATTGGGAACTCACCGCCCGCTAAAAATTCAGCTTTTGAACCACTTAACGCGGTTAGATTCGGCTCAGCCAAAACTTTGGCTACACCATTCTGCTTTGCAACATCCAAAGCAAAGGTAAACAATGTATTGCTATCGATAAAAGAACCTAAAATCCCATAATCTGTTGAGGTGGGAATATCAAAAATCGGCGTTGCACCCAATACACCAGCAGGCACAGAAGACGCTCCCCATGAAAAATCAGAACCACTGGTTTGGAAGAAATGGAAGTTAGCATCGAATTTTCGAACTAAGCTTCTTTGCACTTCAGCGACAGTGACCTCTAGCATGACTTGCTGAGCACCACCAATCGACATTAAGTTGATGACCCCAGTCGCCGCAGCTTGCTCACTACCACTCTCTTTTGACTCATCTGCGGTTTGCCCGGAGGAGTAAGTTTCTGCAATTCTCATCGCGACATTCATCTGCTGTTGGTTGCTCACCTGACCGCTCAGCAACAAACGGTTTTGCGCACTATGTACTTCGATAGTTTCATCAGGAAGGAACTCATATAACTTCGCCTTTAAACTATTAAGATCATGAGTAACCTCAATGTTAATAGACTCAATCAACCGACCTCGAGAGTCCCAAGCCATTAGGTTTGTCGCACCTAATTTTTTACCAATTAAAAACACTTCATTTGATTTTAAAATTACAATATCTAAAACTTCAGGATCACCAAGAGAAACCTTCGCCGCTTTTCCCGACAGCACGACATGCGTAGATTTATGATGTGGAACCGTGACTGTTTTTCCCGTTTGTAACGCCGCAACACTGGCCGTCGAAATACAAATTAGGCTCAAAACACACGCAATTAATATTCTCATATTTCACCTCAATCCTTGACGCGCACATTAGATGTTTCTGTACCTTTGATAATGGTGACACTTGGTCTAGGCACATATCGACGAACCACTTTTTTCTCAACTTCATGTGGGTTTCTCAAAGTCAGCTGAATACTGCCTTTGCTTTTAGCCGTGAGAAGTTTCTCGGCCTCTTTCGGCGTCATCTCAAGAGTTACCGCTCGTACAATAATTGGACTGTTTTCATTCGTTTTAGCCGTTTGATCTACAGCCAAAACCTTAATATCTTTAAGAACCGTTTGAGTAGCTGCAGAATTTTTTCCGTAAGAAACCGTATTGAGAATATCAACCTTGTTACCCGGTAATAAGAAACCTGCCACACCAATAACATCATCAACACGTATCGTTACCGCACGTTTATTTTCAGGGATAAGAGCTGCAAGCGTTGACCCTTCTCCTGGTACAGTAAATCGTAACTTGTGAAGCACCTCTCCGGCATAAATGGTATTAGCGACAACCTTACCGATTAGCTCAGATTGATCCGAATAGTTGTTTTCATTGATCCAATCAACTTCCATCAACTTCGTCGTTAAATACTGCTCTTCAATTATGGTTCCAGCTTCGATTTCTTGTGAGGCGACAACAACGGGGTGACGCTCGACCGTTTCAACTTCAACGGTTGGCTGAACTTGATCATCCATCCACTGCTTAGCAAAAAATACAGCCGCTAAGCCGAATACTACGGACAGTAAAAACAGTAGGAAAACTTGACTCTTATTCATTATTCTCTTCCTCGTGTCCATCAGAGGTAAAATAAACTTCCCATGCCATGGAAAGAATATCGAATGTGATAACAGGTGGTAGCTGCTCAAACGAAAGAATATCTTTGCTTATACCAACGAGATCTTTCGGTAAACATGGGAAAAGTGGCACCTTAAGCAGCGTGTGCATTTGAGACAAACGCTCAAAAAAACCGTCTTGAAGCTCGACCTCTTTATCAGCAACGACGCTCATCCATAAAGCTTCATAATCTCGCTGATTAAGTGGCTTGAATTCAATCTTGTAACCTAAACGACGTAAAAAGGCAGGATCGCTTATTTTCTTGGGGTTTAGATTGGTAGAAAAGGCAAGAGTTAATACAAATGGCATCGTAATTTGCTGACCGTTGGGCAGCGATAGATAATCAAAAGCGTACTCCATCGGCACTATCCATCGATTCAGCAATGTGTCTACAGGCATAGGTTGACGGCCAAGATCGTCTATCACGAAAATTCCATTGTTTGCCATCATCTGTACCGGGGCTAACCAGACTCGACTGTTTTCTGAGTGATTCACCTCAAGCATATCCATGGTGAGCTCACCACCGACCTGGATATTCGGTCTCTCACAGTTAAGCCAGCGCTTATCGTATTGATCTTTTAGCGAGATAGCTTTGGTACTGCCGTTTCTATCTAAAGGTTTATGGTGTTGTGCAGAGAAAACCTTGATGATATTGCCAAGCGCATAGACGGCATAAGGAATAAACACCGAAGTGTGCAAAGCGTTGACAATACGGCTAGCAACAAAGGTTTTACCAGTACCAGCATGCCCATATAACAAAAGGGCTCGCCCTGAGTTTATTGCCGGCCCTAGGACGGAAATCATTTTATCGATGCCATAGACATCACTTAACGCCGCCTCGACATGTGGACGAGTCACGAGCTCAGCCCTAAGGTCTTGCTGCTTGACCACCTCACTATATTGCTCAAGAGAAACTGGGGCTGGACCTAAATAAGCATCACGCTTGAAAGCTAAATCGGCTTCTTCTAGCCCTTTCTCTGAGAGAGAATAACGAACATGACTATGTGATGCAGATGAGAGAGAAAGATCTGAGGTAGGTTGAAAAACCTCAATTAGAGATTTTTTCCTCAATACCGCCAAAGCACTTTCCACAATATGAGTCACAACACATATATGGTTGGAAAGTTCTAAAACGTCCGATTTAGGGTATGCAGACAAATGCTTAAGTACGAGATTTTCAATCACGACTTCAGGAATTCCCAACGTATCAAGTGATGTTGGGACAACAGGAGCTGATATTTGCGGTTTTAATGTTGTTGAAGCCGTATGCCCTATAATATCCATTATATTATTCCTCTCCACAAAGCTTACCAACAACAGCTTTAATTAAAATAGCTATACATCGCTAATCCTATGACAACAGAGGGGGCAAAAGGCATTGTCACTTTATTTAAGTATCGATTATGAAAATTAGTACGCTCATCTTTGACTGGTGAAACACCACTCAATAAAATAAGTTTATTTTGGAAATAACCTTTAATGCTGACACTACTTGAGTTAGCGTAGTTATACAGTAAATAAAAGGATCCGATCATCCCAGAAGCAAGTAAGATAAAGTACGATGCATCAAGTATTTGTCCCCACCCAAGATACATTCCAACAACGCCCAATAACTTCACATCACCTGCAGACATTGCTCTCATAAAATACAAAAGCAAACCAAACCCAAAAAGTACTGCAAACCCTGCTAATGAAGACAAGAAAAAGCCCAACGTATAATTGCTATCAAACATTGACAAAAAATAAACAAACAAAAGAAGTATCAATATTTTATTAGGTATACGATGCTTCTCAACATCGTATACCGAAACTGCAATTAGCAGCGCCCAAAAAGCAGAAGGCTCATTAATCATATTTTCTATTTATACACTCGATATAATACTCTGGAACTTACTAAGTAAGGCTGTTGCCATTCCAGAAAAAATAAATCCAACAGCAAGAACAAGTGAAGCAGCACCAATCACGTATTCGACCGTAGTAAGCCCTTTTTGCTGTCTTGCTCTTTTCTTATCCATGATCGTATCAACCACTACTCGTAGTGTTACCAACGTTAGCAACAATAGCGTTTAATTTATTTGCCAGAGTATTACCTAGGCCAGAAAATACAGTTGTTAAGCCTAAAACCAATAATGCTGCACCGATTACATACTCGATTACAGTCAACCCTTCTTCATCTTTCATGAATTCTTTGCAATTATTCAAAAACTTACCCATGACAACCTCTCCTTGATTTTCATAACAGGCTTCGTTTACCTGTAAAGTAAATCTAGAGGTGAGTCACACATTCGGTTAGGATTTTTTTGCCATTTACTTGCACTTTTTTGTTGTACTTCTAATCTCTGTAATAACTCCCTTATTTCTAAATTTTCACATCTGGCCCTTTATATATGATACAGGTTTAGTAGAAATGAAATTAATAACACCACTGCTATCAGATATAGATAGCGAGTTTAATTCAATTATTATAAATAAAATTAGTCGCTACTTCCCTGTGGAAAATTTTCAACAAGATATATCAGTTATCAGTAACTTAGATGTAAAAATTGTATTTTTCATTTTAAATAGAGAAAGTGAAATTCAATTACTTACCATGGCATTATCTATTTGTAAAAACCTAAACAAGCGGATAGTTTTAATTTCTCCATTTGAGATACCTAATATCATTCGAAATCATAAGAATATATTTTTCATTATAGAAACGAGTAACAATCATCTGACCAGTGCCTTCGAAGAATTAAAGAGTAAAACACAGCATATCTTTGAAGCACACTTCGACCTCGATAGAGACATGAATAGCAACAACCAGGAGCCGACCAAGCAGTTTACTTCTGAAGTTGTTAATTTTGTTATGGATAACATTAACAAGGAAATAAGAGAAACGGACATAGCTGAAAAATGTCACTGTTCAGCAACCTATTTTTCTAAAAAGTTTCATCTACACTTTGGAGTAAGCTTTAGAGACTTTGTGTGCGATAAACGAATACTGTTAGCCAAAAAGTTGATTGAGGCGGATACCGAATCAAAAATAGCTGTAATTTCTTATCAATGTGGCTACAAGGATGTGTCGTATTTTTCAAGAATTTTTAAGAAAAGGACGGGCGTAACCCCTGCAAGCTACAGACGTGCCTGCACAGATAACAGAAAACGCTAATTTTACTCCCTAAAAGAAAAAATCATGGTACATTTAACATGATTTTAACAAAAATAACCAAAAATAACTTAGCGAAAAACATGGAGTTAGACAATGATTCAGCCTAACGAGTTTAGCCAAGAACAAGCAACAGCTCTCCCTACACCCAATGACATGATTTTAAAATGGGCAGAAGATCGCCCAGATGAAGTCTATTTGAAACAGATTATTAACCGTCAATTTGTCGAATTTACTTATAAAGAAGTAGCCGACAAAGCACTGAAACTGGCGTCAGCATTAGAAGGACTCGGAGCCCAACCTGGCGATCGAGTCGCTCTCGTATCGAAAAACTGTGCAGAGTGGTTCATCTGCGATCTTGCCATGATGTTAGGAGATTTTGTCAGCGTCCCAATCTTTCCAACAGCAGGTGCAGATACCATTCAGTACTGTATTGAACACAGTGAATGTAAAATTGTGATTGCGGGTAAGCTTGACGATCCTAAAGCCACTCAAAAAGTACTTGATGACAACCCGAGCTTGGTGAGTATTTCACTGCCATACGACAGCGCAGCGAAGTGCCAACACACTTTCGAGCAGCTCATTGAGACACATGAACCATCAACCAAACGCCCTCAGCATCACGACGATAAGCTGATGTCACTTGTTTATACATCGGGTACATCAGGGTTACCAAAAGGCGCAATGCTCACCTACGGCGCGTTTACTTGGTCTGTTCAAAGGTTGATTGACCATATTGGGATCCAACCTGGCGATCGCCTGTTTTCTTACCTACCGCTTGCTCATATTACAGAACGCGTTTACATCTTTGGTTCTTCAGTAATGGGGGGCGTGGTTACGGCTTTCCCTGAATCTTTAGACACCTTTATTGATGATGTGAAAATGCATCGCCCTACGCTGTTTATTTCAGTTCCTCGCTTATGGACTCTGTTCCAGCAGCGAATCCAAGACAAATTGCCACAGAAGAAACTGAACTTCTTACTGAAGATTCCGTTTATCAACAACATCATTAAGAAGAAACTTGCTGATGGCTTAGGGTTAGACCAAGCTCGCGTTCTTGGATGTGGTTCTGCACCTGTATCACCCGCTCTACTCGCATGGTATGAGAGTGTTGGCCTGCACATTACCGAGGCATGGGGCATGACAGAGTCTTTCGCCTACAGCACGCTCAACTACCCATTCAGAGCCGATAAAATTGGTACGGTTGGTAATGCAGGTCCAGGGATCGAACTCAAAATAGCTGAAGATGAAGAGATTCTAGTTCGAGGCAAAGGCTTATTCTCTGGTTACTACAAGAATGATATTGCAACCCAAGAGTCTTTTAACTCGGATGGTTGGCTTCATACCGGTGATATCGGTGATATCGATAGTGAAGGTTACCTAACGATTCGTGGGCGTAAGAAAGATACCTTTAAAACCGCTAAAGGTAAGTTTGTTGCCCCTGTACCAATCGAAAACAAACTGTTTGAGTACAGCCGCGTAGAAATGATGTGTTTGATAGGTCTTGGCCTACCTGGTCCAATCCTACTTGTGGTACCGCATGACTTCCCTAATTTCGATCGAGCTCGCTATGAGAAAACGACAAAGCGCGTTATCGAGAAAATGAACGAGCAGCTTGGTTCACACGAGAAGATCAAAGGTGTATTGATGATTAAGGAACCATGGAGCATTGAGAATGGCGTGTTAACCCCGACTCTCAAAATCAAGCGACATATCCTTGAGCAGAAATACCATGAAGTTGGTCATAACTGGCCGAAAGATAAATTGGTGGTTTGGGAAGAATAATTAAAATCGAGAGGGAGCCATTATGGCTCCTTTTTTGGCAGCAAAGTACGCTCAACCTTAGATTAGCCAGTCCCTCCCCTAACACTCCCACTCACTCCCAAAACGATTTTTTCAGTTCCTTATCAACTTGTTCCTGTGTAATCCCTACATCTCTCAACAAATACTCTGGTAGCTCAGACAGCTGCTTTCTGGTTCTACGATTTTGAAAGTACATGCCTAATTTAGAATAGAATTTCTTAATTGATAATGATGATAAAAATGAATGGTTGGTATTTGCTGTTGCTGTGATCGTATTCATAGCCTTTCTCCTGTTGATCTTTTGCTTTGTTATGGTCAATAATCGACCAACAGAGCAACATCGACAAACGATAGATACTGGCATTCAGTTAAGGAAAACTAATGTGAGAGAGCGTACCCCACCATTCCAAGGGATCTACTATTTTTACACGGCGGCAGAAACAGGCAGTTTTAAACTCGCCGCACAAAAGCTATTTGTCACGGCTGCAGCAGTCAGCCAACAAATTCGCCAACTTGAAGAGTGGTTAGGCGCAGATCTGTTTATTCGCCAGCACCGAAAAATAGTATTAACCCATGAAGGTGAAGTGCTTTACCTGCAAGCGAAGAAAGGCTTTGCTCATATTCAAGATGGGGTGAGACGAATCAACCAAGATCCTAACCCCACTCAACTGTCGATCTCTACCGTGCCTTCCTTTGCTCAGCATTGGCTCGTACCAAGAATTGGCGACTTTCGCGATCGCCACCCTGATCTATCCATGCTAATTGAGCCGACCAATAAGCTAGTCACATTTGAAGATTCTAATGTCGATATCTGCGTTCGATACGGTCATGGAGACTACCCAAACATCGAATCACGTTGGTTGATGGACGAGGTCATTTACCCGGTTTGCCACCCTATTTATCAAGAGAAACATGGTATCTATGACATCGACGATCTGCATAAAGCGGAACTTATTGAAGACCGTTGGCCTGATATGGATTGGAATCTCTGGTTACAAGTCGCAGGGGTAAAAGCTGGCCGAACATCACTGCAATTTGATGGCTCTCATTTTGTGTTAGAAGGTGCGCTATCCGTTCAAGGTGTCGCGCTTGTTAAGCACAGCTTGGTATACCGCTATTTACAAGAAAAGAAATTGGTGCGAATCGGAAACATCGCGCTGAAGCCTAAGTACAATTATTTTTTGTGTGCGCCTCCAGGTTACTTTCATCGAGAAAAGATAAAACGCTTCGAAGAATGGATGCAGGCTCAAGTTAAATTGTTTGGTGACACTGGTAGAGAAGAGCTGTCGATTATCCACACCGATTACGAACTTAAATGGTCTGATAATTCATAAAGCGAAACTGGTATACTGAGCTCAAATAAATGGCGAGAACATCTCATGACACAAGACAATAATCCACTTCACGGTATCACTCTACAGAAGCTACTGACTGAATTGGTTGAACATTACGGTTGGGAAGAGTTGAGTTACATGGTGAACATCAACTGCTTTAAAAAAGACCCAAGCATTAAATCGAGCTTAAAGTTTTTGCGTAAAACAGATTGGGCTCGTACCAAGGTAGAGCAAATCTACATCCAACTAAAAACTAGCTAGTCCCTACCTTTAACAAACGCACCATTTACGGTACTAAAGTATGAACCCATTGGTGCGCATTCCATTCAATTTTGTTATTTTCCTTTGAAAATCAATAATTAAAACAAATAGCACATCCATTCCATTGAATAATGCTCAATCAATACTAATATTATTGAACCAGAGACAGTGGGATAACTCCCCATTAACCTAGCGATTAATAAAGATTTTGTGTATGAGTAAATAGAGAGGTCAATCATGGAAGTTGATTCTGAACTCGCGTTAGACATTCATGTCCTTACCCGCAATAATTCATACTATAGGGTGATAAAAGACCTACTTTCGGTATCTATTCCTAGCGCGCAAATCACTCATTCCCAATGCTTTGTGCAAGTACCGAAACTCGAACCTGAAACGGTTGTTTTATTTGATATTCAAACAATGCCATGCCCCAAAAGATACGGATTTATCCTACATGAACGAAACGAATTTTGGTTAGCAGTCAATGTGAATGACAATACCTCTACAGTATGGCTAGAGAAAGGCTTTTCAGGGCAAGTCGGTCAGCACTTTGAGTTTATATCGAAAGCAATTTTATCTGTTTATCAAGAAGATATATGGTTCCCAAGGTCAGTGTTAAATAAGCTGGTTTCTTCCTATCAAAGCAATGAGCCTAATTATGAATCAGCTTGCGAAAATATAATCAATTACAAAGAGTTAACTAAAAAGGAAAGGGATACCTGCACATTGATGCTAAAGGGGCTTTCAAACTCTCAGATTGCATCTCAGCAGCACGTCAGTATCAATACAGTGAAAACTCACTCATCAAACTTACTTCGTAAATTAAACTTACGATCGAGATATGAACTTCTTGCTCAAGTAAAAAGCGCTAACTAGGTAGCAACAAGGTTAAATCAAAAGAAAAATGAATTATGACAAAACTCATTCTAAACTCACCCTATGCAAACGATATTTTTCACTCCATGTGATGAGGTTTGACTAACCGTTCCCTCGTAGTCTTTAGAGGCGATGCACAGATATGCATCTTAACTAACGAGGGATTGAGTTATGAAAAAGTTACTTCTTGCTACTGCTGTAGCAGCCGCTTCACTTTCTTTTGGCGCTTCTGCGGTTCAATTTAATAATGCTGTGGACTTTACGACACTGAGTAACACGGACCAAAAAACGATTCGAATTGAAGGCCGAGTTCCAAAACGCTGTCTACTGCGAATAGGTAAGAAAGATGTGAAGAATAACGTTCTACGCAAAGCGAACAAAGTGCACGAGGATTCATGGTCCAATGGCTTCAACAATAAGGAAGTTTTGGTAGGTAACTTGCGTGCATGGTGTAACTACGGAACTGATTTGGAGTTTTCAGTAACAGCTTACCAGCTAAACGGCGTAACCAAGCACAATATGAGTGAAAAAATTAACTACGCAGTGATAATTGGTTCAGATACGGTGGCGAACACCGAAAACGACCATGGCATGGAGGTAACGGCGTCGCCAATTCCATCATTGGGCGAACACTTGGTGAACAAAATCAACAAGCATCCAATTTATGTACAACCTGAAGATTCAGGCTTTGCACGAGCAGGTAAATATAAAGGTAAAATCAAAGTGAGTCTTGCTGCAGCAGGTCCAGCAAGCTAATAACCGAATGACGCTTTATGGATAATGTCTTTTAGGCAAGAAACTTGGCTCGGTTCTCGAGCCAAGTTTATTTTATGGAGAAATATCAATGACTAGGATTATAACTCTTCTATTTTCTTTATTGTTCAGCTCAGCCCTTTTCGCGTACGAAGTCAGCCCAATCTATCTAGAACTTGATGATGTTGGTCGAAATGCACAAGGCTTGTATAAAGTGACTAATGTGGAAGAAGAACCAATCCTCTTAGAAGTAAATGTCTATCAAACTGATTTTTCTACTGGCGAAGAAATTTTAACACCATCGGAAGATGAGTTTCTCGTCCTTCCACCTCAAGCTAAAATTGACGGGCAAAAATCTCAGACTTTCCGCGTACGTTACATGCCAACAGGACCTATAAAACAAACCGTCACCTACCGTATCGTCTTTTCGCAAATTGAACTAGAAAATCAAATTGAGGAAGATGACGACAGTTCTATTTCCATGTTATTAGAGTTTGCGACTTTGGTTTTTGTCTCTCCCACATCCAGTAAATCAATTCCAACTACTACACTCCAAAATCGCCAGGTTGCTATCCGTAACGATGGCAAACGAGTACTGAACATGAATGGTATGGAGTTCAGCTTCTCTGGTGACAAAGCAAACAAAACGGTCGATTGGGAAGTATTAAGTAAAAAGACAAGCGCTTACTTAATGCCAGGAACAACCGTCAAGTACACCTTACCAAGTGAATTAGGGCAGCCAGAGAAAGTTTCTGTTAAAACAATAGACTAGTGAGGTTTTCATGAAAAATCTCATTTTATGTCTCACTCTCATTACTGTTATACAAACCGCGCTCGCGCAAAGTTGGTTGTTCCCATTCCCAGTAACTTGGGGGGAAAACACTATCGGCGAAGTAAATGCGTATTCTGATGGTATGACTGTTGGATCCATTAACGTAGAACAGCTTGTGCAGGCAACTGAAAAGCTGATCAACCCTGAGACATTGGTGGCGCTACGAAATTTCTCCGAAGAGTACATTACGATAGAACAACTGAACCATATGGGTATCAGTGCAACCTTCAATTCCTCCGATCAAAATATTAACCTAGTTATTGATGAAACCGCTGCTGCTGAGTTTTTGCTTTCGTTTGGTAGCAAATATGAACCCGCCCAATACTCAGAAAGCGCTTTTTGGACAATGCAAAATACATTAAATGCCAGTACTGACTACTCCTTGTTTAACGACTCTAATACAGAGGACACCCAAACGTGGCTTGGTGAATGGTTATTAAAAACCAATATTGGCGGCGTTCGAGGCGCTAATATTGACATTTCCGGTTTTGTTACTGGTGGTAACGATATCAACTCTGACGTCTATCGTGGCGAAGCTCGTCTTTTCTTCGATGAACCGACAACCCCTTTTCGACTTACCTTTGGCGATGTAACCCAAGCAAGTGCCGGACACCTTCCTAGTACACCTCTCGGTGGACTTGCTTTTGAACGTTTGTACCAAGACTTACAACCTACCCGGAATATCCAAAATGGCGGAACTCAACCACTGGTACTGAATGAGAGTGCTGATATAGAAGTCTATATTAACGACGTTTTTCTCACTGAAATTCGCTTACCTCCAGGTCGATATACACTAGACGACTTGCCTCTCGTTTCTGGTACCAATGATGTTCGGTTGGATATTAGTTATCAATCAGGTCGAACCGATACCATCGTTTATAGCCAGTTCTTTAACTCGCGTTTGTTACGCGAAGGTATTTCAGATTTTGGATTCTACTCTGGTTTAACGTCGACGATTGAAGATAACAACTTTAAGTATGACGACGAGCAATGGGTAACTTCTGGTTATTATGACTATGGTATTAGCGATACCTTAACAGCCGGTGCAAACGCTTTGTATCACCCTGAAGGACAGCAACTAGGCGTGATTGCAACAATAGGTTCTGATTGGGGGAATTTAGGCGTTAGAGCTTCAGCACAAAACAACAAGCCCAATAACGATACAGGTAGCATCTACAGCTTAGATTATTCCCATCAACTATGGGGAACAGACAGTTATGGCTCCCCAAACTTTCGCCTTGGTAGTGAATACCAGGATAATTATTTTGCACTACCCTGGCAGATTGCAGATGCGAGTACTGGACTTCGTGTCTTTTCAAACTACGTTTTCAGTATTACGGATAACCTTAGTTTAATCCTGAGCGGTGACTATCGTGATTTTGAAGAGGCTGAAGTGCAATGGCAGGCTTCTACTGAAGTTGCTTGGCAATTTTATAATATATCACTCTCTGCTGGTATAGAGAAAGAAGATAACCCAAATGAAAACATTGACGAAACCCGTTTTACTTTTTCAGCAGATTGGGACTGGAACTCTGACAATGGAGAATACAATGCAAATATATCCTACTCCAACGAACCAGATACCTATCGAGCTCAATTTCAACGCCCATCAGAGGACTATACGGGCAGTTATGGCTATGCGATGACTGCTGAAGGCGAGAGCGACTCTCAAACTTACTCTTTCGAGGGTAATTATGTGGCAAACCGTTTTATCACAGATGCTAAGGTTTCTCACCTAGCATTTGATAACTCAGCAAACTACCAAACCGCTTCTTTACGAGCAAGTACAGCGCTTACCCTGGCTGACGGTAACTTAGCTTGGTCACGTCCCATCAATGGTCCAGTGGCAATTATTGCCGTTCATAACTCGTTAGATGCTGATGTAGAAATTAATGCGGTTGCAGATGATCCTGCAGAAGCAATATCTACCTATACTATTAGTAATGCCGTTCAGTTGTCTGGAGGGCACCAATTGTCCAGTATCTACATTGATGTGCCAGACGCACCGATAGGTTATGACTTTGGCTCCCACGAGTACAGCATTACGCCAGGATCACAAACAGGCCATCTAATAAAAATCGGATCGGCAGCATCGAAAACCATCATTGGTAAAATTGAGATCGGACAAGAAAAACCATTAAAGCTCTTCCAAGGTCAGTTGGTTGGACAACAGAAAACGTATGAATTTTTCACTAATCGATCAGGCAGGTTCGTTGTGGAAGGCGTTGCACCGGGCAACTACACCATCGTCATAGATGGCTTTAGCCCAACAAAATTGAACGTCCCAGAAATCAATGACAACCTGATTTATCTACCAACTTTACTTATTAAAGAGGGATAAACCATGAAACACTTTCTAAAGATCTCAGTGTTCGGTTTAGCCATGTTATCTCAACCAATTTGGGCCGCCGAATGCAATGGCAAGTGGATGCTAAACATCGACAGAAGCAATGTTGAATTTAAGCGAGATTTAGGCGCTTATATTCCTGTTTATTTAGAGTTGTCACGTGATATTCAGAACTGTCGATTCCCAATGGCCATAGTATCGGTCAACAATAAACAATCTAGCTACTTAAGTTCAATTGGAACGAATTTGCCCCTTACTATTCTGGACAAGAACTTCCGTCAATTGAGTCACTTTCCTAGCAAAGGTTTTCAACTACCTCTGGATAATAGCCAAAGGACGAAGTTTTGGATAAAGGTACCAGAAGCTAAAGTAGCAGCATCTGGTAACTATAACGGACTTCTTGAAGCCTCTATTTCCTTAGATAGAAAGCAAGAGACCAAAAATGCCAAAGTTAAACTCAAAGTCCCAGCGTTTGTAGCTTTCAACTCAGTGCCAAATGCGCCACACGTTCAACGTTCAGGGAGCTCAGGTTATCGCTTCCAACTTGGTGATCTTGAATCTAACCGCACCTACCGTTCTGATTTTGATCTTCTTTCAAACTCGAATGTAAGGTTAGTTGTAAAGCAAAAATATGGAGAGTTAAAGCAGAAGTCGGAACCCAATATCTCGATCCCATATACGTTGCGATTTAATAATGCTTTGGTAAACCGGAAGTCAGTTTATACCTTCTCAAACAATGATGAAACCAAGCGTTGGGGGCTCCCCCTTGAAGTAATGCTAGGTAACATAGACTTTGCGAGAGCTGGTAAATATCAAGATACGATAACGGTTGAAGTTAAAGCTATGCCATAGATACACGTGATGAAGAAACCTACGGTTTAGTCAGTGGACAGCTAAAAATATTAACGAACACCGTATATGGCTCTACCACTATCCTATGAAAAGAAATTAATGCATCACTGTAACTTTAAGTTTTTGGATATAAGCACTTAAGATAAGAGAGCAGAATTAGTTTTGTTGAAAATAAAAAGCCCCGCAAGCTTTCACTTGCGGGGCTTTTTTAGCTAATTGAGAAAAGGGCTAATTACTTACCAGCTTCTTTTTCTGCTTTAACTTTTGCAATCACTTCGTCAGCAACGTTAGTTGGACATGGTGCGTATTGTGCGAATTCCATAGAGAATTGGCCACGACCAGAAGTGATAGTACGTAGGTGACCGATGTAGCCGAACATCTCAGAAAGAGGTACGTCAGCTTTAATACGAACACCAGTTACGCCAGCTTGTTGATCTTTGATCATGCCACGACGACGGTTAAGGTCACCGATAACATCACCAACGTGATCGTCTGGAGTGAACACGTCAACGTTCATGATTGGCTCAAGAAGTTGCGCGCCAGCTTTAGGCATAGATTGACGGAATGCGCCTTTCGCTGCGATTTCAAATGCGATAGCAGATGAATCGACTGCGTGGAAACCACCATCGAAAAGTTCAACTTCAACGTCTAGAGTTGGGAAGCCAGCTAGTACGCCGTTTTCCATCATAGATGCGAAGCCTTTCTCAACTGCAGGCCAGAATTCTTTAGGAACGTTACCGCCCACAACTACAGAGTTGAACTTGAAGCCAGAACCTGCTTCGCCTGGTTTGATACGGTAATCGATCTTACCGAATTGACCAGAACCACCAGATTGCTTCTTGTGCGTGTAGCTATCTTCAATTGCTTGAGTGATAGTTTCACGGTAAGCAACTTGAGGAGCACCTACAGTTAGGTCAACGCCGTATGTACGCTTAAGGATATCTACCTTGATGTCTAGGTGAAGTTCACCCATACCTTTCAGGATAGTTTCGCCAGTCTCTTCGTCAGTCTCAACTTGGAAAGATGGATCTTCTGCAACCATTTTACCGATAGCGATACCCATTTTCTCAGAACCGCCTTTATCTTTTGGAGATACAGCGATTGAGATTACTGGAGTTGGGAATACCATTGGCTCAAGCGTTACTTGGTGCTTAGGATCACATAGAGTGTGACCAGTTTGCACGTTCTTCATACCAACGATCGCAATGATGTCACCAGCTTGTGCGCTAGTTAGTTCGTTACGGTCATCAGCTTGCATCTCAACCATACGGCCAACACGTTCAGTCTTGCCAGTGAATGAGTTAAGAATCGTGTCACCTTTGTTCAGTTTACCAGAGTAAATACGAACGAAAGTTAGAGCACCGAAGCGGTCATCCATGATTTTGAATGCAAGCGCTTTGAAAGTCTCATCTGTAGAAACGATAGCGTGTTCGCCAGTTTCTTCACCGTTCTCATCCATTAGAGGCTGAGGGTCAACTTCAGTTGGTGCTGGTAGGTAATCTACTACAGCATCAAGGATAAGTTGCATACCTTTGTTCTTGAACGCAGAACCACAGAACGTTGGGAAGAATGCGATATCACGAGTACCTTTACGGATACAACGCTTAACGTCTTCAATAGAAGGCTCTTCACCTTCCATGTAAGCTTCCATTAGGTCATCGTCTTGCTCTACAGCAGTTTCGATTAGCTCTTCACGGTATTGCTCAACGTCATCAACCATGTCCGCTGGAACATCTTTGATTTCGTAGTTTTCAGGAAGACCAGTGTCATCCCAAACGTATGCTTTACGGCTTAGTAGGTCTACAACACCAACGAACTCGTCTTCACGGCCGATTGGTAGAACCATTACTAGAGGAGTTGCACCTAGAACGTTTTTAACTTGGTCAACAACGTTGTAGAAGTCTGCACCCATACGGTCTAGTTTGTTAACGAAGATCAGACGAGATACTTCTGATTCGTTAGCGTAGCGCCAGTTAGTTTCTGATTGAGGTTCAACACCACCAGAACCACAGAATACACCGATACCGCCATCAAGAACTTTAAGAGAACGGTATACTTCAACTGTGAAGTCAACGTGTCCAGGAGTATCGATAACGTTTAGACGGTGATCGTTCCAAAAACAGCTTACAGCTGCTGATTGGATAGTAATACCGCGCTCAGCTTCCTGTTCCATGAAGTCAGTCGTTGATTCGCCATCATGTACTTCACCAGTCTTGTGGATTTGACCAGTTAGCTTAAGGATACGCTCAGTGGTAGTTGTTTTACCCGCATCAACGTGCGCGAAAATACCAATGTTTCTGTATTTCGATAAATCTGCCATTGTCTTACTCTGTTAATAGGATATAAAATGCGCGCAGAGTATATCACAATCTGTGAAGACTGATAGCTTTGCATGCATTTGGGACTAAAAAACTTTGCCTTTTTCTAACATATAGAAAAAGGCACTCAGTAGTAACAATCTAAATGATTGTTAATTATAGTGCTAACCTAAAGCCTAATCGGCGTTAAGGTTAGGCTGAATTGCTGCTGTATAGAGTAGCTGAAGTGAGTTCAATTACAACTCATCAAAAGCATTAATTGCTTCCGATAATTTTTTCACACCGTGGATCTGCATTCCTGGAATGCCACCTTTAGGCATGTTAGCCGCCGGTACAATCGCTTTCTTAAAGCCGTGTTTAAATGCTTCATTTAAACGCTCTTGTCCGCTCGGTACAGGTCGAATCTCACCCGCTAGGCCTACTTCTCCAAATACCACCACATCTTTTGGTAATGCGCGGTCTCTGAAACTAGAAAGTAGAGCCATCACCAACGCAAGATCAGCACTGGTTTCGGTTACTTTAACACCACCGACGACATTCACAAACACATCTTGGTCAGCCATTTGTAAGCCGCCGTGTTTATGCAGCACCGCTAATAACAAAGAAAGCCTGTTTTGCTCTAGGCCTACAGCGACGCGACGTGGGTTAGCCAGCTGTGAATAATCCACCAGCGCTTGGATTTCGACAAGAAGTGGACGCGTCCCTTCCCACACCACCATGACAGAACTGCCCGAGGTTTCTTCTTCACCACGAGACAAGAAGATAGCGGATGGGTTGCTGACTTCTTTTAGCCCTTGGCCTGTCATCGCAAACACACCCAGTTCATTCACTGCACCAAAACGGTTTTTGTGGCTGCGTAGCGTTCTAAAACGGCTATCGGTTCCGCCATCTAATAAAACAGAACAGTCAATAATGTGCTCAAGTACTTTTGGCCCTGCTAAGGTGCCGTCTTTAGTTACGTGTCCAACTAAGAACACAGCAACGTTATTCTGTTTTGCGTAGCGCGTTAATGCGGTTGCCGATTCACGAACCTGTGCAACACTGCCCGGAGAAGATTGAACATCCGCAACGTGCATAACTTGGATCGAGTCGATAACCATGATCTTAGGTTGTTCTTTTTCTGCAACCTGACAAATCTTATCCACGTTCGTTTCTGAGAGCATCTTTAGGTGCTCTTTTGGCAATCCAAGTCGAGACGCACGCATCGCGACTTGTTGCAGAGATTCTTCCCCGGTTACATAGAGAGTCGGTAATTGAGAAGAAAGCTGACACATGGTTTGTAATAGCAGCGTTGATTTACCGGCACCCGGGTTACCACCAATCAGGATCGCAGCACCCGGTACGACACCACCACCAAGTACGCGGTCTAGCTCTTTAAAGCCACTGCTAAAACGTGGGACTTCTTGCAGATCGATTTCTGACAGCGTTTGAACCGAAGATTCAGTTGCACCGCCCGCATAACCACTCAATCGTTCATTACGTGCGACCTGAGGTGAAGCGGCTAACCTAATTTCTGTAATCGTGTTCCAAGCACCACATGCATTGCACTGCCCCTGCCAACGTGGAAAATCGGCACCACAGTCATTACACACATAAGCTCGCTTTGCCTTCGCCATAAAACCTCAATAATTTACTCAATTACACAATGATGTTGTCAATTTGTGACTTATTTGACCGTACGGATGAAAATAAAAGTTGCAGTCATACCACTTATACTTAAAGATCGATTTAAACTAGTCGATAACATAAACGCACCGTCCATTCTAACAAGAAAAGTATGCAGCAATCTGAAATTCTATCTGTAGCAGAACGTTTAATCCCGGCTTACCACGCCGAAGATTTCGAATTCCTTCTTTCTCAAATGACAGAAGGGGAATCGCCGTCTCTGAAGCTGCTCGTTAAAATGGAACTGAATCGTATCATGGCTCCGTGTACAAAGAGCATTGATTTACGCGGGCGTATTGATAATGAGTGTCGTCAGTTCACTCTCGATGGCCGTAAGCACTGGCTCGATGATATCGCTTTAAACGCATATCAACGTGGTACGAAAAAGTTTAAAGGTTACACAGAAGGCGCATGGGAGTTAGTAATGACTCCGCGAACTCAGCCTCTGAGCGTTGTTAAAACATCTTCTCAAGGTAACCACGACATTACTAGCGCTAATAGCCCGTACGAAGCGGAAGCTATTAACCTAGGTTACGACTTAAAACGCCAAGAGAACAGACTCAAGATTAGCTCGCAGGTCGAGATCACCACATCGAAAGGGCAAAGCCTACATGGTGTAACGGTTGATATCTCCCCGTCGGGTGCAAAGTTCAAAGTACCGAGCGCCTTTCGATACAACCTCGGCGAGATCATCAGCGTTAAGTTCTCAGAGCTTATCGAAAAGTCCCAAGAAAACGATGTTAACCAAGCGGTTGAATTTCGTGTTTTGGGTATCGACGAATCTTATGAGAACAACGCGGTCAAATTTCTAAGAACCATCAAGGTAAGCGACAACAATATTGTGGCTCGCTTACTCGATGAGTCTTTAAATAGCACCAGTAAGAAAACCAGCCATGAGAATCAAGATAGGATTATTCGAACTCGTACTCGAGGAATCGAACATACCTATCTAAAGCATACTTGTAACCTACCCCTGTTTTTCAGCGGCAGCGAACTAAAGCTTGCCCTACTGACGGATAACAACCATCCATTATGGCAATATTGGCACGACGAACGAAATCAACAAGCGCTGGGTACCCTGTTCAACGAGCAACGTATGAACCTGTTGGCGAAACCAGGAGTGAAGGGAACCAGTAACGTTATCTACTCTTTTACCCATGAACACCAAAACAAGACCTTGTTCTATTCAATGATGCTGCCTGAAGCCTCTCGTGAACAAAGACAGCTGTTCTGGCACATCGGTGGCAAACGTAAAAGTTGGAAGGCGTTCAAGTTCTCGGTTTTCGAACTTTCAGACACTGAGCGACAAGCATTAGCTAAACACTCGGATACGCTGGCTCAAAGCTCAGCTCAACTGACGCATTGCGGAATCTTGCAAGAGATTGGCGATCACGAAAGTGCGGCGGACTATCTTCTGAGTGAAAAGCCACGCATTCCAAGCAGTGAATTGAACCGCTTCCGTCACCCGCGTACTGTCGTCGGCAATATTCAAAGCATCTACTTTGACTCTCAGACTCGTCGTAAAGAGCCGAGATACCAATTTAAGTCACCGTTGCAACTTACATCACAAGATGGCACAGCGGCGAACGGACACACCTTAGATATTTCGAAGCGTGGACTGAGCATTAGCCTTGAACACCCAATGGTACTCAAGATTAATGATCCGGTATTAGTGAACTTCAATGAACTGCAGCTCTATGACAAGAACCTGCCACTGAGCACAGTGCCTTACCACGTAATTCGAGTGAGTCCGAATGGTCGCAACGTGCAGTTGGTTATTGCCGAGAACGCCAAGACAATGCGTACCATCGCTTTCCTTAATGGGCTTATCGATCAAAACCAAAGTAAGCTGATTAAGAAGCAAGAGATACTGCCAACACATTCGCTACTCGAATCACTGCACAACATTTTGTTGAGCAAGATGGTCAGTAACCCAATATTCATTGATAAGCCAAGTTCAACGCTGCGCTGTAAGATCATTGGTGTGAATTTCCCACTGAATAAGCATCTAACGTTACTTGCTAAACTTGGTCACAACCAAAAGTTCTCACTCGAGCCAATCTTCAAGGGTCACACCAACTCACTGTTGGCTGAGCCACTAAAAAGAATTGAAGGTGCGGAGCCTAAGCATCATGACGTGTACATTGCTGCAGTGAAGTTTGGCGACAAAATCCAGTCGGTACACACCAAGTTGGTCAAAGACTTCGCCTCAGCAAAGGAACGCATCTTATTCATCAAGAAAGCGCAGCACTTAGGTGATGTGTATGTATTGCGAGTCACCACGGCACCTATCTTTAATCCGCTAACGAGTTTATTCCAGTCGGATTTAGAAGAGCTTTCACGCATCAGTATGCATCAAGCTAAGAAGCTAGAGAATGAGGTGACGGCGTTTATCGGTTATGGCGAGATAGAGGACATTACCGATGAAGTGCTGATTCGATTGGAGCTAACACGCTAGCCTCGAGTGGCGTATTAACTTAAGCATGAAAATTGAAAAAGCAGGCTGATAGCCTGCTTTTTTTGTGTCTGAGCCACTATTGCTAAATAAGATACATAGCCAATAGCACTTAGGTAGAGCCCCTAAGGTTTCGCTTGCCAGCTGATCTTCTGTTGCTTAGCCAATACACCCGACAAGATACACAGCACACCGCCTAAACCTGCGTAACGAACAGCAGTTTGAGCTTGCTGCTCTACTTTTGGTTTTGCGTGGTAGGCAATGCCTAAACCTGCAGAGCCCATCATCACCAAGTCATTGGCACCATCACCAACGGCAACGGTATTATGTAGTTCCAATTCGTACTCTTCAGCCAACTCTACCAAGATATCCGCTTTGGTCTGCGCCGAAACAACATCGCCTAATACTTCACCCGTCAACTTACCGTTGACGATCTCAAGCGTGTTTGATTGAGCATGGTCTAGATCAAGGGTATCTTTCAGGTAGTCAGAGAAGTAAGTAAAACCTCCTGATGCAATCGCTGTTTTCCAGCCAAGCTTATTTAGAGTATTCACCAGCCCGACCAAGTCTGGCATGAATGGCAATGACTGACGCACTTGCTCTAATATCGACTCATCCGCACCTTTCAGTGCTCCTACTCGTTGGCGCAGGCTCTGTTCAAAGTCGAGCTCGCCTTGCATCGCTCGTTCTGTGATTTCAGAGACTAACTCTCCCACTCCAGCTAGCTTGGCAATCTCATCAATGCATTCAATTTGAATCGCTGTGGAATCCATATCCATCACGATCAAACCTGGCTTAGATAAGTCTGGGACCTCGCTAAGGCAAGCATAATCAAGCTTTAGCGCTTGGAGGATTTCTTCGTGTGCTGGCGTTAGATTGCCTGACATCAAAGCCACTTCATAATGCCCAACCTTCCACGTATCGAGGATGGTGTTGTAAGTGCCAGTGAAAAAGTCGATGTCATCGAAAGATTGTGGAGATAGGTACTCACCAAACACAATCCAATTGGCCTTGGATTTAGCGAGTTGAGAAGCGAAACGAGTCTCGGGGAGTCGAGTTAATAATGTCGTATGCCTTTTTATCGGCAGATATTTCTGAGCGTCCATGTGTATGATTCCTAATTAACTATGCTAAACGTTAACCTATTGCAATTTGAAAACGCAAGTCTCAATATGTCTTAATCATAACATTTGTTTATTTCAGGCTTCGTGAAACATGAATGAATCATTGTTCTCAATACGTAACGCTTTACGAATGCTAGCCCTCATTTTGTTGGCTACCATGTTCGTTGTAACGATTAAAAATACGGTCGTGATCAGTAAAGGTAACGAGAAGATCCAAGCAAAACAGTTGGAAACTCTTACCAAGCTGCTTATCTCTCAGGCATCACTTTCAGCCAGCAAGATGATCACGCAACAAGACCAAGAGCGATTGCTTGATCTGACTAACCAGCTATCTCAAGACCGACTGGTGTTCGATACCACCATCTATGATGCAGAGGGTATTCGACTGGCTTCGAGCGAAAAAGCCCTCTCGGTACGTGAGGTTCTTGGCTTAGATACACCACTTTCAACAGCAAGTATCGGCAGACAACAGTTAGTTGAACCTATTTATTCTCCAGAGAAAACGATCATCGGCTTTATTCGAGTGACTTTTGAAACCGGTAAGATGACGGCGATTTCTGATCACCACTACCGCAAAAGTGATCGCTACATGATCGGTATGGTGTTGATGGGGTTTGTGAGTGGCGTGTTGTTCATCATGCTGATTCGCAGAAGACCAACTAAGTCTGGTGAGAACTTACTATTGAAAAATGTAAGCTCATAAACACACTAGGCTGACAATTAATACTAGACTCAGAATAAGTACAGCAATCCAATAAAAAGCCCCGACGCTCAGGCAGCAACGGGGCTTTTTGTTATCTGTTAACTTATCAAGCTAAGACAAATCAAGATTATTCTTGGTCACCAAGCAACACTGAGTCTAGTGCGATAACCATCATGTCGTTGAAAGTCGTTTGACGTTCATCTGATGTCGTTTGCTCACCGGTCTTGATGTGATCAGAAACAGTACAAATCGTTAGAGCTTTGGCGCCATATTCAGCACATACACCATAGATGCCTGCAGCTTCCATCTCTACGCCAACAATGCCGTATTTGTCCATTACTTCGAACATCTCTGGATCTGGCGTGTAGAACAACTCAGCCGAGAACAGGTTACCGACTTTTACGCCAACACCGCGAGCTTTGGCTGCATCTTCTGCCGCGCGCACCATCTTGTAATCCGCAATAGCTGCAAAGTCATGACCTTTAAAGCGAATACGGTTCACTTTAGAGTCAGTACATGCGCCCATGCCGATCACCACATCACGCACTTTGATATCTTCGCTCACTGCACCACAACTGCCGACACGAATGATCTTCTTCACACCAAAGTCTTTGATCAGCTCAGTCGCGTAAATAGAACAAGATGGGATACCCATACCATGTCCCATTACGGAAACCTTACGACCTTTGTAAGTACCGGTGTAACCAAACATGTTGCGAACGTCGCACACTTGAACCACTTCTTCTAGGAAGGTTTCAGCAATGTATTTAGCACGTAGCGGGTCGCCTGGCATTAAAACTACGTCAGCGAAATCACCCATTTCAGCATTAATATGTGGAGTAGCCATTGAAAATATCCTTAATCTCAAAACAAAAAAAGAAGAGAGAGGTTTCCCTCTCTCTTCGTTAACTATTATAGAAAGCTTGTACCGTGTCCCATTGGCGATGTGCCAAAGTATGACGCTAAGCTTTGACCGATATCAGCGAAAGTATCGCGACGGCCTAAAGAACCTGCTGGAACCTTTTGACCGTAAACAATTACAGGGATGTGTTCACGAGTATGGTCAGTACCTGGCCATGTCGGATCACAGCCGTGGTCAGCCGTTAGGATAAGCACATCATCTTCTTTCATCATATCGATGATTTCATTGATGCGACCATCGAAGTACTCAAGTGCCGCTGCATAACCAGCAACATCACGGCGGTGGCCGTAAGCTGAGTCGAAATCAACGAAGTTAGTGAACACGATAGTGTTGTCGCCTGCTTCATTGATCGCTTCTTTGGTTGCTTCAAATAGCGCAGGAATACCTGTTGCTTTGGTTTTCTGAGTGATGCCACAACCCGCGTAGATATCAGAGATCTTGCCGATTGAGTGAACGTTACCGCCCTTCTCATCAACCAACTTCTGAAGAATGGTGGCTGCAGGTGGCTCAACAGAAAGATCACGACGGTTACCAGTACGTTCGAATTGACCTTTACCTGGGCCAATGAACGGACGAGCGATAACACGACCAATGTTGTAATCTTCTAGCTCTTCACGAGCAATCTGACAAAGATCTAATAGGTTTTGCAGGCCGAATGTCTCTTCGTGACAAGCGATCTGGAAAACAGAGTCTGCAGAAGTATAGAAGATTGGCAGACCAGTCTTCATGTGCTCTTCACCTAGGTTATCTAGGATTTCCGTACCAGATGAGTGGCAGTTACCCAAGAAACCAGACAGGCCTGCACGCTCAAGGATGCGGTCAGTCAGTTCTTTTGGGAAGCTGTTCTCTTTGTCGGTGAAGTAGCCCCAGTCAAACAGTACAGGAACACCTGCGATTTCCCAGTGACCTGATGGCGTGTCTTTACCAGAAGACAGCTCAGCAGCGTGACCGTAAGCGCCAATGATCTCAGCGTCTGCATCCATACCAGGAGCAAAACGACCCGTAGACTCTTTGTGAGCCATCGCTAGACCTAGCTTAGACAGGTTTGGCAGTGCCAGTGAACCTTTACGATCTGCATTGTCTGCAAGACCTTGGTCACAATGATCTGCGATGTGGCCCATAGTGTCAGAACCTACATCACCAAATTTGTCTGCATCCGCTGTTTCACCGATACCGAATGAATCTAAAACTAAAATAAATGCTCTTTTCATTTTCTTCACCAACTTATTGCTCTTTGCACCAGAACTCTGTTTATCGGTATACGCGAGGTATACCGATACCTGTTATTTACACGTCTTCAGAACGAATCTGACGGTAAACGTCTGGCGTTGCTGTATATTCTCCGCCCACAGTGATTGCATTTTGTAATGCTGTTGCAGCTTCTTGCCACTGTTGTTCGTTACGAGCATGAATCATTGCTAATGGCTTATCTTCACTTGCTACTTCACCTAGGCGAATGAAGTGATCAAAACCGACTGCGTAATCAATGCTGTCAGTTGCTACACGACGACCGCCGCCCATACCAACCACAGCCATACCAATTGCACGAGTATCCATTGCTGATACCACACCGCTTTCTAACGCGTACACTGGCTTAATAATGTCTGCTTTTTCTAGGTAGTTATCGTAGTTCATTACGAAATCAACTGGACCACCAAGGCCCGCTACCATTTTACCGAAGCACTCTGCTGCCTTACCGTTATCCAGTACTGCCATCAGTTTTTCGCGCGCTTCGTCTGAGTCTTTAGCTAGGTTACCGAGCACCAGCATTTCAGCACACGATGCTAGAGTGATCTCTAACAAGCGAGGGTTACGGTATTCACCCGTTAGGAACTGAACCGCTTCACGAACTTCTACTGCGTTACCCGCTGAAGAAGCCAGCACTTGGTTCATGTCCGTTAGGATTGCTGTTGTTTTAGTACCCGCACCGTTTGCTACTGCAACGATAGATTTCGCTAGCTCTTCAGATGCTTCGTAAGTCGGCATGAATGCGCCTGAACCTACTTTTACATCCATCACTAGAGAATCAAGGCCCGCAGCCAGTTTCTTAGATAGGATTGAAGCCGTGATCAGCGAGATGTTATCGACTGTTGCTGTGATATCACGAGTTGCGTAAACACGCTTGTCAGCAGGCGCTAGATCGCCTGTTTGACCGATGATAGCCACGCCAGCATCTTTCGTTACTTCACCGAACACATCGTTGGTTGGTGTAATGTTGTAACCCGGAATAGATTCCAGCTTGTCTAGCGTACCGCCAGTGTGGCCTAAACCACGACCAGAGATCATTGGAACGAAACCGCCACATGCTGCCACCATTGGGCCAAGCATCAGAGAAGTAACGTCGCCAACACCACCAGTAGAGTGTTTATCAACGATTGGGCCATCAAAGTTCATGTGGCTCCAGTCAATCACCATGCCTGAATCACGCATTGCACACGTTAGTGCGATACGTTCTGGCATCGTCATTTCATTAAAAAAGATAGCCATTGCGAATGCGGCAATTTGGCCTTCAGAAACCGTGTTCTTAGCCACACCTTGAATGAAGAAGTTAATTTCTTCAGCTGTTAGGACTTCACCGTCACGTTTTCTGCGAATAATTTCTTGAGGTAGATACATTAGTGCCTCCCAAACTCTAGTGAGTATGGTTTGTAGGGAAAAGAGGTAATATGGAGTGGCTTGACGCCACTCCATCAAACAGACTTATTATGTTCAATACTCTAAATATTTGGCGTTGCAGTTAGGCGACCAGTGAGTTCATTCCTATGAGCATAGAGGCTCTATGTGATTAGGAGGAACTTACGCAGTCAACAACGCTGCGGTGTCAAATATGACGAGTAAATTAGTATGCTGCTGGATCAGCAGTCTGGTCTGTCACTTCTAATGTATTAAGAAGGTTAGTTAGTAGGCTTGAAGCACCAAAACGGTAGTGCATGTTGTCTGCCCACTCAACGCCTAGTAGCTCATCAGCCATTGCTAGGTATAGTGCTGCATCTTCAGCAGTACGTACGCCACCAGCTGGTTTGAAACCAACTGTTTTAGCAACGCCCATGTCACGGATAACTTCAAGCATCATGCGCGCGTACTCTGGAGTCGCGTTTACTGGCACTTTACCTGTTGAAGTTTTGATGAAGTCTGCACCTGCTTCGATACAGATTTGAGAAGCTTTCTTGATTAGTGCTTCTTCTTTCAGTTCACCTGTTTCGATGATCACTTTAAGCGTGATGTCACCACAAGCTGCTTTACACTGTTTAACTAGCTCAAAGCCAACTTCTTCGTTGCCAGCAATAAGAGCACGGTATGGGAATACTACGTCAACTTCGTCTGCGCCGTACGCTACCGCTGCTTTTGTTTCTGCAACAGCAATTTCGATGTCGTCATTACCATGAGGGAAGTTAGTTACAGTCGCAATGCGTACTTCTGGAGTACCTTGCTCACGCAACGCTTTCTTAGCTGCTGGGATAAAGCGAGGGTAAATACAGATTGCAGCGGTGTTGCCTACTGCAGTCTTCGCGTCATGACAAAGCGCCACTACTTTTTCAGTAGTATCGTCGTCATTTAGCGTAGTTAGGTCCATAAGTTTAAGTGCACGTAGAGCTGCTGCTTTTAAATCGCTCATTTCTATCTCCGATCAATATATTCAAATAGTTAACTACTTCGCCCTCCATCCAGTATAGATGGATATTTTAGTAATGCTCAGTAGCCACAAATGAACGGACTTGGTTCCCTGAAGACTTGATAACTTTCGCTACCAATTGCAATCCTTGTCACCGCACAGTACCAGTTTGGTCTATGGCACAACAAATCAGTCATGTTGTGTCTAACATCTATAGCGTATCGCTAATTTTGGCTTAATCCCAGAAGAATAACGTTCGAGTTGATTTCGAGGTTACTTTCTTGCCAACAGAGACATCCTATCCCTTTAGCTTATACATTATAGGTATCCATCAATAAATTGTAGTGCTCCTTAGAACGCAAACGGTTTGTATCTCAAAAAAACATTCTAGACCCTACATCGAATCTAAGCATAAGCGCGTGCATATACTAAAAACGGCAGGCCTAAAAACAAAAAAGCCCCGCAGCAATTTCTTGCTACGGGGCGATATTATTATGGCGTCTATATATCGATTTCTAACTAATTAGAAAGACAGGAAGAAGCCAGCAATTGTTGCTGCCATCAGGTTAGATAGAGTACCAGCAATTACCGCTTTAACACCCATACGTGCGATGTCGTGGCGACGGCTTGGTGCAATACCACCTAGACCACCTAGAAGAATCGCAATTGAAGAAAGGTTTGCGAAACCACATAGTGCGAATGCGATGATAGCTTGAGTCTTCTCAGACATCACTTGACCAGTTGCTGCAACAACTTGAGCGTTTTCACCAACGTATGGTACGAAGTTTAGGTATGCAACGAATTCGTTAACAACTGTCTTCTGACCAATGAAAGAACCAGCGATAGTTGCTTCTTCCCATGGAACACCAATGATGAATGCTAGCGGTGCGAAGATCCAACCTAGAAGAAGTTCTAGAGTTAGGTTTTCCATACCGAACCAACCACCGATGCCACCTAGGATACCGTTGATTAGAGCAATTAGACCGATGAATGCTAGTAGCATTGCACCAACGTTAAGTGCTAGTTGTAGACCAACTGATGCGCCACCTGCTGCTGCGTCGATAACGTTAGCTGGTTTGTCATCGCCACCGTCCATTTCGTCAGCGATGTTGTCGTCTGGCGTATCTGTTTCAGGCTTGATGATTTTAGCGAATAGTAGACCACCTGGTGCTGCCATGAATGATGCTGCTACAAGGTACTCTAGAGGTACACCCATAGATGCGTAACCCGCTAGTACACCACCAGCTACAGAAGCCAAACCACCACACATTACTGCGAATAGTTCAGAGTTAGTCATTTTAGGAACAAATGGACGAACAACTAGAGGTGCTTCAGTTTGACCAACGAAGATGTTTGCTGCTGCAGACATAGACTCGGCGCGAGAAGTACCTAGAGCTTTCTGAAGACCACCACCAAGAACTTTGATTACAATTTGCATAACACCAATGTAGTAAAGTACAGAGATAAGTGCAGAGAAGAAAATCAGAGTTGGTAGTACTTGGAAAGCAAAGATGAAACCGATACCGTCAACTGAGAAGTTAACTAGGCTGCCGAATAGGAAACCAGTACCGTCTTTACCGTAGTCGATCACGTTTGCTACACCAGCAGAGAAACCTGCAAGTAGATCACGACCCCAAGGGATGTAAAGTACGAATGCACCAAGTGCGAATTGGATAGCGAAAGCGCCACCCACTGTTCTTAGATTAATAGCTTTGCGGTTGTCAGATAGTAGTACTGCGATTGCGATCAGTGCAACCATTCCGACTAGGCTCATAAACAGGCTCATAGTTTATGACTTCCTTATTAGTTATTTATTGGCGTGTTACAAAATGGGGCTATAAAGCGGAGGCAATTATACTCATGCGACCACTAATAAAGTAATGCCGTCCTCACACTTTCGTAGAAGATTCATGTACCATTCACACGCAAATGTGACCCAAATCACAAGCTCAGTGCAATTTACGCAAACGATAAACAAAAACCTTCGATTTTATTCACATATACCGAATGCGCGATGGCTATTTTGCCAAATTTGCGCTGCAATCGATTGCTTTGGCTCTTTTCTAAGCAAAAAAAGTTCATTTAAGATCGTAACTAAATATTTGGAATGATTAACATTTCCTTGGTTTCCATACATGGGCATGTCCGGAGCATCCGTTTCCAATACCAGACATTCAAGGGGCAATTTTGCGATGGTTGTGCGTGTTTTTTGCGCTCTTGGGTAAGTTATCGTTCCACCGACGCCAATATAGAAACCGAGCTTGATCCACGCCAAAGCTTGCTGTTCACTCCCAGAAAAACCGTGAATCACACCACCTAAGGTGAACTTATGCTGCTTTATTAGCTCGATAAGTCGGTTGTAAGACTTCCTCTCATGGATGATTAAAGGCAGGTCAAACTCCTTCGCAAGCTCCATTTGTTGGATGAAAAAGCGCTCTTGTTTCTCTCGTTCAACGTCCACAAAAAAGTCGAGCCCGCACTCACCTATCGCGACACATTGGCTGTTTTTTGAAGCGAGTAATTGGCGAAGTTCCGAAAATTGTTCGTCATTGGCCGGTTCTAAAAAGTAAGGATGGAAGCCTAATGCATAGTAAATATTGGGGTGAGATTGAGCGATTTCATCGAGCTTCCTCCAGTTACGTTGGCCGATAGAAGGGATGATTAACTTCTCGACTTGCGCTTGTTTCGCTTCTTTAAGATAGCCATCAATAGTTTGATCAGGTGTAAAACCTTGCTCAAACGCCTCAAAATCCGCGTGGCAATGAGTATCAAACAGCGGAAAGTCACTTATTTGCTGTGTCATTTTCCCTACTCTCCATTTGTTTCCCTTGAGGATCACGACGATAAGCAACACAACTGCGCTTGTTTTCAGGCGTTAGCCCAAGCTCTTCACACCACTTATCGTATTTCCTAACCCAAGCTTTTATCCAACCGAACATATTTACCTCAAGCTTATTGTCTAAAATGGCACGCATTAAAAAACGCCTATTGCAGAACAATAGACGTTTTTGTTTAACTCGAATAGAGATCGAAGAAATTAGTGCTCGCGCGTCGCTCGGAACTGAACTTCAGGGAAGCGTTCAGAAGCTAGGTTCAAGTTCACCATAGTTGGTGCGATGTAAGACAGGTTGTCACCGCCATCTAGCGCTAGGTTAGATTGGTTCTTACGTTTGAATTCTTCTAGTTTCTTAGCGTCATCACATTCAACCCAACGAGCTGTTGCAACGTTAACACCTTCGTAGATAGCTTCTACGTTGTATTCCGCTTTCAAGCGCGCTACAACCACGTCGAACTGAAGGACACCAACCGCACCAACGATCAGGTCGTTGTTCTGCATAGGACGGAATACTTGTACTGCGCCCTCTTCTGAAAGCTGAACTAATCCTTTTAGAAGTTGCTTCTGCTTAAGTGGATCGCGTAGGCGAATACGACGGAATAGCTCAGGTGCGAAGTTAGGAATACCAGCGAACTTAAGGCTCTCACCTTGAGTAAAGGTATCGCCAATCTGGATTGTGCCATGGTTATGCAGACCAATAATGTCACCCGCGTATGCTTTTTCAGCACGTGCACGGTCACCCGCCATAAAGGTTACCGCATCAGAGATACTTACACTCTTGCCTGTACGAACATGGTTCATCTTCATACCTTGGTTGTAAGTACCCGAAACGATACGCATGAATGCGATACGGTCACGGTGTTTAGGGTCCATGTTTGCTTGGATCTTAAACACGAAACCAGAGAATTTCTCTTCTGTCGCTTCTACATCACGCTCATTCGCTTGGCGCGTTTGAGGTGCAGGAGCCCACTTCGTTAGACCATCAAGCATGTGGTCCACACCAAAGTTACCCAATGCAGTACCGAAGTAAACCGGCGTTAGCTCACCCGCTAGGAATAATTCATGGTCAAACTCAGGACAAGCACCGATAACAAGCTCTAGCTCTTCACGTACGCTTTCCGCAAGATCAGCACCTACTGCTTCATCTAGCTCAGGGTTATCTAGACCTTTGATGATACGAACTTCTTGGATCTCGTGGCCGTGGCCAGATTCATACAAGATCGTTTCATCACGGTGAATGTGGTAAACACCTTTAAACTCTTTACCGCAACCAATTGGCCATGAGATTGGAGCACAAGCCATACCTAGCTCGCTCTCTACTTCATCAAGCACTTCCATTGGGTCACGAACGTCACGGTCAAGTTTGTTCATAAACGTTACGATTGGCGTATCACGCAGACGTGTTACTTCCATTAGTTTACGAGTACGATCCTCGACACCTTTCGCAGCATCGATAACCATCAAACATGAATCAACCGCTGTTAGCGTACGGTACGTATCTTCCGAGAAATCTTCGTGTCCTGGAGTATCTAGTAGGTTTACTAGGCAATCATTGTATGGGAATTGCATTACCGACGTAGTTACCGAGATACCACGTTCTTTTTCCATCTCCATCCAGTCAGATTTAGCGTGCTGGTTAGAGCCACGGCCTTTTACGGTACCCGCTTTTTGAATCGCGTTTCCGAATAAAAGAACTTTTTCAGTAATCGTGGTTTTACCCGCATCCGGGTGAGAGATAATCGCAAACGTTCTACGTTTGCTCACTTCTTGTTGGAAAGACATAGTCGCCCTTTGCTGATCTAAAGCGTAAAAAGGGCAAGTAGATAATACTTGCCCTTGAATTCTGTGTGCGGATTATACAGAAAGCGTATCACTTTCTAAAGGGTCAGTTTACACCCTATTTTTTGGCTAATTTTGTGATTAGCTATCTAGTTAGCTAAAAGACATAAAAAGATAGCTCATAATGATGGCATCTTCGTTGCCTTGTTTAGTTGGATAGTAATTACGACGGCGATCAACTTCGTTGAAGCCTGCCTTTTCGTAAAGATTAAACGCGTTCACATTACTTTCGCGAACTTCTAGCCAAGCACTTTCCGCGTCAGCTTGCTCACACATATCAAGGAAATGTTCCGTTAACGCTTTTCCATACCCTTTGCCTTGCTGGCTTGGGTCTACCGCGATATTAAGCAATGTGACTTCGCCAACGATGTTTTGCGCGAAGAAATAGCCCACCACTTGTCCATCAACTTCAAGGACATGATGACAAGCGCCTCGGCTATCAAGATCTCGGATCATATTTTCAGACCAAGGGTGAGAATGCGCGGCCTGCTCTATCTTCCAAATGGCGTCTAGGTGTTGTTGTGAAGTCGGTAAAAATTGATTAGTCATAAGCACAAATTTGTTGCCATAAGTCGCGGCGGTGTTGGTTGTTACCGTTAATGTCAGACAGTAATGGCGATTGAAGTGTTTTAGCCTTCAGCTCTTGAGCCGACTCACAACCAGCAAACCATATCCACTCAACCGAACCTAAATCCACAGTAGACAAGTGTTGCGGTTGAAGGTGTAAAGCCTGAGATAAGTCGAGCTTGATACTTTTGAGTACTCGCTCAAACATCACGGCGAGATCTTCCTGAGGTTTTTCAGGCGAAACCAACAGTAACTTGCAATCGCTCGAGAGCGGAGTCAATTCAGATTCATAACCTGCTAAACGCTCTGGGTGACTTAGTTCCCATTGGCTAATGCCCATCTCATGTAGGTATTGCGCGTGTGTTTGTGACATATCTAGCGGTAGTAACCTTAAGTTTATTGGAGCCAAAGTTTATTGAAACCAGAAGTTTGTTAGAACTAGTTTTGTGAAAGCTGCCTCTATTGAAAGAGCGCTTATTAGAGCAGGGCTGATACTAACAAAAAATAAAGGAGCATCAAGCTCCTTTATTTAGACTAAATCAGTTTGTATCTTGTTGCGTGATAAATCAGCTTATAAGTCGTTGAACTCAGGACTGTAAGCAATCTCACCAGAATGCCCTGCAAGCGCACCTTCAACTAACTCGATAGCTTGGAAAGCTCCTTCAGGTACATCCCAAGTGCAGCTCAAACCAAATTCACTCGCAGCCTTGAAACCAAAGCGACCGTAATAGGCAGGATCACCAAGCACGACACAGGCTGGGTAACCAAAATCAACCAAAGTAGAGAAAGCATCTTCAACCAGTGATTTAGCAATGCCTTGGTTGCGGAACTCTTCTTTCACAGCAAGTGGTGCAAGCCCCTGCCAGTTGTGATCGTCACCTTTAAGGGTAATTGGGCTAAACATCAGGTGACCAACCACCTCGCCTTCATCAGAACAAGCCACCAGCGATAGCGTTAAATGGCTATTCTCACGCAAGCTCATAACCAAGTTAGCTTCTGCATCTGTTTCAAAAACAGATTTCAATAAACGATCAATGACAAGTATATCTGCCGGTGCTTCAGTTCGAATAAGCATTCATTACCTCACTTTGTGTATCTGGGGATTGTACTCCCTTCTGCACAAAATCAGCTAATTGATTTAACAAAGTTTTCATAGGAGTCGGCAATAAGTCCAAATCTACGCTATCCATCAAGTTTTTAACTTCTAAACCGAGCTCGGTATCGCCTTCAATAGACAGTCTACGTTGGAAGAAAAGCGTATCTGGGTCTTCTTTACGCCCCGCAATCAACACAAGATCGTTAAGATTGCCGCTAAAGCTTACATCTTCAACCACCTCTTTATCAGCTACAACCAGTTGCTCATTTTTGTAGCTAATACACCAACTTAACCCCATGTCTTTTATTGAGACTTTCAGCCATTTGTCTTCTAAAAACTCAAAGTCACCGTCCTCTAAAGCTTCCTTGAATACATTCTTAAGCGCCTCCAATAAGGCTCTTTTTTGTACTGTTTTAGGCAATAACTGGACTGGAGATCGCAAAATTGATGCGGCATTTTGAACTAGTTGAGTGCGAATCTTGTTTATCACGTGACTTATCCGTAACTTTGTCAATAATATGGAATGCATCATAGATGATGTTGAGATCTCAGTTACTGTTATGTATCAAATTAACTTCTGTTTGATACTCGACCTTTAATATCCTGAAAATCACAGTTATAGTAACTCAGGTAATGAGAATTACAGCGGATCGCTGCACTCACAGGTAAATATCGATAGCCACACAAAAAGTAATAAATATTTATCGATAGTGAATATTCAAGCTCTTGGAGAATTGGTAGTACTTTGATGCCTCCCCAACAACTACAACATTGGTTTACCCAGCTAACTGCAAATAGTCCGTTCTTTTTTGCAGTACTTGATGCTCAACATAACTATTTTATGGTGAATGAGCGTTACTGCGATATTGCTGGTTTGAGTCAAACAGAGCTTGCAGGCATGAATGATCGCCAAACATTGGGCGAACAGTTCTACCAACATCTCAAGCCTTACTATGAGCGTGCATTCAGTGGCGAAACGATTGAGGCCGAAGTCACCCTCAACGAAACAGACCTCGATACCAGCCTTCATTTCAGCCTATCTCCGCTTACCAATGGCAACAAAACCGACTACATCGTCTTTCACGCCTTCGACACATCAGAAAACCAAGTACTTGTCCGTTCTTTAGAAGAATCCGAAGCCAAATTCCACAAACTATCTCAACTACTCCCTGACGGATTACTGCTCGTTGAAAGTGACTATATCTTGTCATCCAACCCAGCGGCAGCGCGCCTGCTTGGCTTTAACTCAACCACAGAGTTAATTGGCGAACAGCTGGGACGCCTATTTATCGATGAACAAACCAAAACAGTCTTCAATAATAACCTCAGCTCTATTATTTCTGAGTCTGGTTTGGTTTGCTTAACGGGTGCGCGATGCGGCTTTGAACGTAAGGTCCAGCTCAACATCGACTCCACCACCGTTCTTGGAAGCAACACTCAGCTGGTGCTTATTCAAGACGCACAAGAAACCGCAAAACAATACACACCAGCAAACAGTGAAGATGCCTACATAGATGCACTGACCAAACTCTACAATCGAGTTGGGTTTACTAAGCGTCTTGAGCAGTTCATTCACAACGATACGCCGGTGGTGATGCTCTACTTAGACATTGATAACTTTAAAAATATCAATGACTCACTTGGTCATCACATCGGTGACAAGGTGATTAAAGAGGTCGCTTCGCGTCTTAAACGCTTACTGCCTCGTAAGGCCGTGATTGGACATTTAGGCGGGGATGAGTTTGGTATTATCCTTCCAGAACCTGAACATCAGCGAACACCTGAAATGCTCGCTGAAAAGATCATTTCCCTGATCAATCAACCCTTCGATCTTCACCACTTTAGCAAGCGCTTAGCCTGCTCTATTGGTAGTGTGAGCTTTCCTCAAGATGGTACTGATGCTCGTATCTTGCTGCAAAATGCAGACACAGCAATGTATGAAGCGAAAGATCGTGGTCGTAATCGTCTGATCAAGTTCAACGAACAGATGAATAAAGAAGCGCGTATGCGACTGTGGCTTGAGATAGAGCTCCAAAAAGCACTGCAACAAAATGGACTTGAGGTTTGGTATCAACCGAAAGTGAATGCCCGTGATTTCACCATCAACGGCGCTGAAGCTCTGGTACGTTGGAAGCATCCTGTCGAAGGTTATATCAGTCCGGCCGCGTTCATTCCTGTGGCGGAACGAGCAGGGCTTATTGAACAACTTGGCCGAGTGGTAATGCGTGAAGTATTTGCTACGGTTAAGCGCTGGAAGATGCAAGGTATCCTTCCAGGTCGAGTGGCTATCAACCTTTCACCAGAACAGTTTGGTAACCCGAAACTGATTGATTACATGGAAAAGCTACTGCGTTCGACCGAGCTTGATCCAAGTGCGATTACGTTCGAGCTAACGGAAAGTGCGGTGATGAGTGATAGTGAACACACACTCCAAATGCTTAACGCCATCAAGAAACTTGGCTTTGCTCTCTCCATTGATGATTTTGGTACAGGTTACTCTTCACTGTCTTACCTTGCTCGCTTCCCAATTGATGAGCTTAAGATAGACCGTGCTTTCATCTCTGATATCGATACCCTACCAAAGCAAATCACCGTAATTGAAAACATCATCAACCTAGGTAAATCTCTCGATTTGACCGTGGTTGCTGAAGGTGTCGAAACCAGTGAGCAAGCAACTCTGCTATCGAACCTCAACTGTAGTTCGATTCAAGGCTTCCACTTCTACCGTCCGCAACCAAAACAAGATGTCGAAGAGTTGTTTGCCCAAAACCGCCGTCATAAGAACTAATCAAGTACCTCATATTTAAACCAAGCCAACATGTAAAACGGTCACTCGTCAGTACCTCAAACGGAGTAAAAGCAGATTTATCCATCTAAACCTGCCTTACATCAATTCCGTCATTCACAATTCTTCATAAAATGCTCGCTTCAACTTAATTCTACTGGTAGTGAGCAAATGGAACTCTTATGCCCAGCGGGTAACTTACCTGCTTTGAAAACCGCTATTGATTGTGGTGCGGATGCTGTCTATATCGGATTCAAAGACGATACCAATGCCCGACACTTTGCAGGCCTAAACTTTGCGGGTAAAAAGCTCGATCGTGCTGTGCAGTATGTACATGACCACAACAAGAAAATTCATGTTGCCCTAAATACGTTTGCTCACCCAAATGGCTTCGACCGTTGGACTAATGCCGTAGACAACGCCGCTGCTCTGGGTGTTGATGCGCTGATCATCGCAGACATCGCGGTGCTTGAGTACGCAGCAAATAAGTATCCAGATCTCGAACTGCACCTATCAGTGCAAGCATCTGCGACCAATGCGGCGGCTATCGACTTCTACCATAAAAACTTCAACGTTAAGCGTGTCGTACTGCCGCGTGTGTTGTCGATTCATCAGGTCAAACAGCTTTCTCGTAACATCACTTCTGACGTTGACCTTGAAGTATTCGCTTTTGGTAGCTTGTGCATCATGGCAGAAGGCCGTTGCTACCTCTCTTCATACATGACAGGCGAATCACCAAATACCGTTGGTGCTTGTTCTCCCGCAAAATACGTTCGCTGGCAAGAAACAGAAACTGGCCTCGAGTCTCGCTTGAACGAAATCCTTATCGATAAGTATGAAGCAGGTGAGAACGCAGGTTACCCAACGCTGTGTAAAGGCCGCTTTGAAGCCGAGATCGATGGTGAACGTAAGCGCTATCACGCACTTGAAGAGCCCACCAGCCTCAACACGCTATCCATGTTGCCTGAGCTTTTCGCGGCAAACGTTGCCTCAGTGAAGATTGAAGGTCGCCAACGCAGCCCGGCTTATGTTGAACAAGTCACTCGCACTTGGCGCGCAGCTATCGATCGCTACTTAGCGAACCCAGAACAATACCAAGTGGAACAAGCTTGGAATGCGACACTGGCGAATGTATCTGAAGGTACACAAACCACGCTTGGCGCTTATCACCGTAAATGGCAATAGAGCCAAATGGAGAACTCAATGAAATACGCATTAGGCCCTCTACTTTATTTTTGGCCAAAACAAGACGTTGAAAGCTTCTATGAGCAAGCGAAATCAAGCTCTGCCGATATCATCTACCTAGGTGAAGCGGTGTGTTCAAAGCGTCGTGAGATGAAAGCGAAACACTGGATGGACATTGCTAAAGAGCTGTCGGCTTCAGGTAAGCAAGTCGTACTTTCCACCATGGCATTGCTAGAAGCACCAAGCGAAGTCAACATCATGAAGAAGTACATCGATAACGGTGACTTTGCGATCGAAGCCAATGATGTGTCTGCTATTCAACTGGCCAGCGAAAGCAAAGTACCTTTCGTGGTTGGCCCGGCAGTAAACACCTACAACGCACGCACCCTGAACCTATTCTTGAAACAAGGCATGACGCGTTGGTGTATGCCGGTTGAGCTTTCTCGCGAATGGCTAAGCAACGTAATGACCCAGTGCGAAGAGCTAAATATTCGTAACAAATTCGAAGTTGAAGTGTTTAGCCACGGCTACCTGCCGCTTGCTTACTCAGCACGCTGCTTTACCGCTCGCGCGGAAAACAAAGCTAAAGACGATTGCGAAACCTGCTGTATCAAGTACCCAACAGGGCTACAAGTAGAAAGCCAAGAAGGCCAATCAGTATTCAACCTTAATGGTATCCAGACGCAATCAGGCTACTGCTACAACCTAGTCAATGATTTGCCAAACATGCACGACCTGGTTGATGTGGTTCGTTTAAGCCCACTCGGTATCGATACCTTCTCTGAAATCAACAACTTCAGAGCGAACGAGCAAGGTCAAAAACCGATGAAGATTGAAAGCCGCCAATGTAATGGTTACTGGCATCAGCTTGCAGGTTTAGACGTTAAGAACATCTAGTTCCTCGCATTGGACTAACCAGCAACAGATACAAAAAAGGTCTAGCGTTCGCTAGACCTTTTTAATGCGACTTAAGAAACACGGCCTATGCCGTCGCTGTTTCCATCGGTGAGGCATCGAGCTTCTTTAAGTCTTTGTAGAGCATTACCATCACCACCACACTTAGTGCGATGTTAGACAGTGGGTACGCAATCCAGATCCCCGGCACACCATACAACTTAGGCATAATGTACAAGAACGGTAGTTGGATAAGCATATTACCTATAGTCACAAACATCGCCTTGCTGCCCTTGTTCACCGCTTGATAGTAAGCAGCTGCGACTACCAAGAAGCCATCCAGCGCCAGTGCAAACATGTGAAGGCGAATACCCAACACGGTGTACTCAACCAACTGAGGTTCGTCTGAGTTAAATACTGATACAAACTCACGTGGGAACGCATTGAGAAGCAGCACGAACGCCACACCAATCAATACTGAACTCATCATCGCTATCTTAAGTAACTTACGGATGTTCGCTTGGTTACGCGCACCATGGTTGTAGCTCACCAAAGGTTGCATGCCGTTGGCGATACCTTCAGCCGTGAGATAATAAACCGTCACGATATAGCCCAAAATCGCGTACGCACCAATCATCAACTGGTCGCCATATTGAGAGAACAACGCATTGTGAAGCGCCACCATCATCGAACCATAAGCGTACATAAAGAAGCTTGATGTACCAATGGCGAAGATTTGTGGAATCACATCCAGCTTCAATCTCAACTCATTCCAACGTAAACGTAGGTTTGCTCGACGCGAGAAGAAGTAAGCCAAGCCGAGAGCCGTTACTACAAACTGGGCAATCGCTGTTGCTAATGCTGCACCCATCAACTCCCAGCCATAGAGAGCGATAAACAGGTAATCGAGCACGATATTAATCACCGCACCAACGATCATCAGTATCGTCGCTAAGTTCGGACTGTCATCGTTACGCAGTAGAAACGGCATCGCGATCGAACCTAGCGTGAAGACACTAGCACCAATCAGAATGTGTAAGTACTGCAGACCAAGTTCATACACTCGCCCTTCAGCGCCCTGCCAAAGCAAGAAGTTATCAGCAAACAAGAACAGCAATGCAGAGACAATAGGCGTTATCGCTAACAACAAGGTTAAGCCCGTTGCTAAGATCTGCTTAGCGCCTTGAGTATCTTTTTCACCTTGGCGAATCGAGACAAGCGCACCTGTGCCCACACCCACCAACATACCAATACCAAGAATCGAACCAATCACAGGCCACGCAACATTGATACCTGCAAGTCCATCAGCCCCCACATAGCGGCCAATGAAGATGCCATCCACCACTTGGTACAGGCCATTAACCAACATGGCCGCCACGGTAGGGATTGTGTATCGCCAAAATTGACGACTAATTGAGTTACTCATTTCTTACTCTACTTTCATTTGTGAGTCGCATATCAACAAGATATGACTCGAAAAATTAGTTAACAAGGCTAACTAAATATCTAAATTATTTACTTTAAAGCTTTATTTAATAATAGGTTTAACTGCTGAGATTCTTGCTCAGACAAACGGCTTTCCAGTATCTGTGCCATGACCTGATAGATCTTACTTTCTTCTTCCAATCCGACTTCCGCTTTGCTGGTCAGTACGACCAACTTAGACCTCGCATCTTCGAGCGAAGCTTTACGCTCAACGAGACCTTTTCTCTCTAACCTTTGAACCATAGTAGTTGCTGAAGGCTTGGTTACTTGCATTTCAATCGCCAGATCTGTCAATCGGATCGGTTCAGGAGAGGCTTGAATGACCTTCAAATAGTCATATTCATTGAAGCTCAATTGGCAAATAGGATCTTCATTTACCTGAGTGCGCCATATCTTAGAGGCGAAGCGCTCAATCTTTTCTAAATTCTGGTTCAGCATACTCACCTAATCAAAGAATGGCATTTAGTTAGTAAGACTAACTATTTTAGTGTTGTTTAAATAAAAAGCAATCAAAACGAGATGAAGATCATAAAAAAGGAGCATAAAAAAACCGCTGACAGGCAGCGGCTTTTCGGAATCAAAATGTGTTGCTTACTTAGCGTTAGCTTCTTCTTCGGCCTCAGCTAACTTAACTTGTGCTAAGTGCTCAGCTTTAAGCGTGGTGAAGATACGGCTTAACTCTAAGAAAGAGTAACGGTGTTCTACGTATTCATACACGTTAAAAGAAACCGCTAACTTGTACAAAGAGATAGCATTCGCGTAATCACCATTCATATGGTAACGCTTAGCAAGGTAGAAGTACGTCTCTGTTAGACGCTGCGCAAGTAACGTGTTGTCACGAGTACCGGTTAAGATCGCCTTGAAAGCCTGCTCTTCAGTAATGTCATCAAGCATAATCGCGACTAATACCCAACCCCACTGCTCATCACGGCTCTCGTAACGTTTTTGCAAATCAAGCTTAGCCTGCTCTGGCGTCAGCTCATGCTGAATGATGTACAACCACAGAGCGCGAAACGGATCGCTAGGATCGTCGGCATAGTGCTTCATCATCTCTTCATTGGCTAAGTCGTAACGCTCGCCATAGTAAAGCGCGATAGAGCGGTTCCTTTCTGCGTAAGAGTTTGCAGGATCAAGCTCTAACGTAGAATCAAAAGATTCATAAGCCGCATCAAACTCCCCTACCTGCGTAAAGTAAACACCCAAAAGATTGAAGATATCAGGTTGAGCAGGGTTCAATGAAAGAGATTGGTTGAAGTCGAGACGCGCGAGATCACGCAGGCCAACACTGTCGTAGTAGTTACCACGTTCAAACAGCATCTTAGCTCGAACTTCATCGTTCAAATCTGGGCGCTGTAATAACTGACTAAGACGTGCAATTTGAACTTCTTGCTGAACGCTTGGTTGCAGTGGCACAGCCATCGGTGGATAAACCCAACTTGAGGTGTTATCTGATGTTGTCGCACAACCTGTTAGTACAAGCAGTAAACACATACTCGCGGTTTGAAACCATTTCACAAATAATTACTCCTGTTATGACCGCAATAAAAAAGGGGAGCGATATGCTCCCCTTTATAACATGCTTTGTTGACGATAGGTTAGAAATCACTAAAAAGCGATATCACCATCGACACACTGAGAATTACTCAGCAGCAGGTGCTTCGCCTTCAGCTGGCGTTTCAACTGCTTCTTTCATGCTTAGACGTACACGGCCTTGACGGTCAATTTCAAGAACCTTAACAGGAACTTCTTGACCTTCAGTTAGGTAGTCAGACACTTTCTCAACGCGCTTGTCAGCGATTTGAGAGATGTGTACTAGACCATCTTTACCTGGAAGGATAGTAACGAATGCACCGAAGTCAGCTAGACGAGCAACTTTACCTTGGTAAATGCGGCCAACTTCAACTTCAGCTGTGATCTCTTCGATACGACGGATAGCTTCTTTAGCAGCTGCGCCTTCAGTAGCAGCAATCTTGATTGTGCCATCGTCTTCGATTTCGATTGTAGTACCAGTTTCTTCACAAAGAGCACGGATAACTGCGCCGCCTTTACCGATAACATCTTTGATCTTATCAGAGCTGATTTTCATTGTGTGGATACGTGGAGCGAATTCAGAGATATCTTCACGAGCACCAGAGATAGCTTCATCCATTACAGAAAGGATGTGCTTACGTGCACCTTGCGCTTGGTTAAGTGCAATTTGCATGATCTCTTTAGTGATACCTTCGATCTTGATGTCCATTTGAAGTGCAGTGATACCAGCGTTAGTACCTGCTACTTTAAAGTCCATGTCACCTAGGTGATCTTCGTCGCCAAGGATGTCAGAAAGAACAACGAAATCGTCGCCTTCTTTAACAAGACCCATTGCGATACCCGCAACAGAAGCTTTGATTGGAACACCAGCATCCATAAGAGCTAGAGATGTACCACATACAGAAGCCATTGAAGAAGAACCGTTAGATTCTGTGATTTCCGATACAACACGAACTGTGTATGGGAATTCTTCAACAGAAGGCATTACTGCTTGGATACCACGTTTAGCAAGCTTACCGTGACCAATTTCACGACGCTTAGGAGAACCAACGAAACCAGTTTCACCTACACAGTATGGAGGGAAGTTGTAGTGTAGAAGGAAGTTGTCTTTCTTCTCACCCATCAGGCTGTCGATGATTTGAGCATCACGTTGTGTGCCAAGCGTTGCAGTAACAAGTGCTTGAGTTTCACCACGAGTGAATAGAGAAGAACCGTGTGTACGTGGAAGAACACCAGTACGTACGTCTAGCGCACGAACCATGTCTTTTTCACGGCCATCGATACGTGGGTTGCCAGCGATGATGCGGCTACGTACTACGTTTTTCTCTAGAGAACCAAGCATGCCGCGGATCTCGCGCTCATCTAGGTTTTCGTCTTGTGCAATTAGAGCTTCAACAACGTCGTTCTTGATTACGCCAACTTGCTCGTAACGAGCCATTTTCTCAGTGATCTGGTACGCGTCAGATAGACGAGTTTCAGCAAGTTCAGCAACTTGAGCTTTAAGCTCAGTGTTAACTGCTGGTGCTTCCCAGTTCCAAGATGGAGTTGCAACTTCAGCAGCAAACTCGTTGATTGCTTTGATTACAACTTGTTGTTGGTCGTGACCGTAAACAACAGCTGAAAGCATTTCTTCTTCAGATAGGTTATCTGCTTCAGATTCAACCATAAGTACTGCGCCTTCTGTACCAGACACAACTAGGTCTAGTTTAGAGTTTTCAAGCTCAGTATTTGATGGGTTAAGAACAAGTTCGCCGTCGATGTGACCAACACGTGCAGCACCGATAGGACCATTGAATGGAGCACCAGAGATAGCAAGCGCAGCAGATGTTGCGATCATAGTGATCATGTCTGGGTTTACGTCAGGGTTGATAGAAACAACCGTAGCGATAACTTGAACTTCGTTTTTAAACGCACTTGGGAAAAGTGGACGAATTGGACGGTCAATCAGACGAGCTGTTAGTGTTTCGCCTTCAGATGGACGACCTTCACGCTTGAAGAAACCACCAGGGATTTTACCCGCAGCGTATGTACGCTCTTGGTAGTTTACTGTTAGTGGGAAGAAGTCTTGACCTGCAACTGCTTCTTTCTTAGCAACAACAGAAACGAATACTGAAGTATCGTCCATAGTCGCCATTACAGCAGCAGTAGCTTGACGTGCAATTACGCCCGTTTCTAGAGTAACGGTGTGGTTACCGTACTGGAACGATTTTACAACTGGTTTTTCAAACATTGTATATCCTTAGCTCTAAAGTCAGACTTTAGATTAAGTGAATAATGACTCAAGACATTACCAATCGCGACTAGTGAAAAGGGACTTAGGATGGTGACTCTTTGTATGTGTTCATACGCCGAATTAAGACCAAATCCGCCTTTGAATAGTCGCGACCTATTGGCCGACATCTGTGACTGTAATCTCTTGAGAGGTTGATTGCCAAACGCTGAAAACGCTATAGGCGGGCGTAGTATAAACTATTTTTATTAGGAGATATATTTCCTATCAGAAAAAGCCAGATGATATTCTGAGCATCCAGCCTAGCATTTTCTTACAGGCACAAAAAAAGGAGCATAAATGCTCCTTTTCTTCAAACTGTCTTTGCAGACATCGCTATTAGCGACGTAGGCCTAGACGCTTGATTAGGTCTTGGTAACGAGCAAGGTTTTTGCCTTTCAAGTAATCAAGAAGCTTACGACGGCTAGAAACCATACGTAGTAGACCACGACGGCTGTGGTGATCGTGTTTGTGCGCTTTGAAGTGACCTTGTAGGTGGTTGATAGAAGCAGTAAGTAGTGCTACTTGTACTTCTGGTGAACCTGTGTCGCCTTCAGATTGTGCGTATTCTGCAACGATTGCTGCTTTAGTTTCTGCATTCAGAGACATAATTCTCTCCTGATAAGAGTAAGTTTATATTTGTAGCAGCCAATCTCTGATTCAGCCGCTACGCGAGCCGAGGATTATAGGGAAGTTTGTCAGTTGGCGCAATAACAATCGAACCCATTAAAAACGAAAAAAGCGAACCACCTAAATTAGGCGTTCGCTTTCTATCTTATTTGCTCGCTTTTCACGACTCAGCGCTAAGATCCGATGTAAGCGCTACGCTTGTGGCTCTTCATCTCTGAAAACAACCAAACGCTTCGGTGCAACTCGGCCATCTTCAGCAATCTGAGCTACGCCGACAAACAGCTTCTCTTCGCCACTTGTCATACGAACCGTGCCTTCAGTTGGCGCACCAGCAACCTGAACTGGCATACCGTGCTGAACTAGGTCAGTCAGTTCCGCGTTCAGGTTTACTTCTGGTAAGTCTTCAACGGCAGTGTCCATTGGCATCAGCAGTGGATCAAGCAGCTCTTTCGGTGCAATTTCTTGCGCCTGTGCTTGCTCTAGGATCTCGTTTAACTGCTCCAAAGTCACCATACGCTCGTATGGGTACTTTGCGACACCTGTACGACGAAGCATGGTCACGTGAGCACCACAACCTAGCATTTCACCAAGGTCGTCGGTAATTGTGCGGATGTATGTGCCTTTCGAACAATGCACTTCCATTTCAACTTCATCACCTTCAAAGCGAAGCAGTTCAATAGAGTACACAGTGATCTTACGAGACTCACGAGGAACCTCGATACCTGCACGTGCGTATTCGTACAAAGGCTTACCTTGATACTTCAATGCCGAAAACATTGATGGTATCTGATCGGTTTCACCCTTGAAGCTCGCAATGCAACGTTCAAGCTGTTCTTGAGTCACGTTAACATCACGTGTCTCTACCACTTCACCATCAGAGTCAGAGGTATTGGTACGCTCACCAAGCTTAGCGATAACAACGTAGCGCTTATCAGAATCTAGAAGAAACTGAGAGAACTTCGTTGCTTCACCAAGACAAATTGGCAGCATGCCAGTCGCAAGAGGATCCAGAGCACCGGTGTGCCCTGCCTTCTCTGCAAAGTAAATACGCTTTACTTTTTGCAGTGCATCATTAGACGAAATGCCAGTCGGCTTATCTAATAGAATTACCCCGTTGATAGGGCGACCTTTACGACGGCGAGCCATTACTCTTCGCCCTTAGACTGAGCTTCGTCAGTGCGGCCAGCTTCTTCTTGCTTACGCTTATCATCGTTCAGAACTTCACTTACTAGGTTAGACATACGCATGCCTTCTACTAGTGTGTTGTCGTAAGTAAAACGAACTTCAGGCGTTAGACGGTGGCGAATACGCTTACCAAGAGCCATACGAACTGGCACTTCATGCTCTTTAAGAGCTTTAAGGCATGATTCCGGTGTTTGCTCACCAACACATAGGAAAGTCACGAACACTTTTGCGTAAGCAAGGTCACGAGACACTTCTACGTCTGAGATAGTTACCATACCAATACGTGAGTCACGAACTTCACGTTGTAGGATAAGCGCAAGCTCTTTTTGAAGCTGCTGAGACACACGTTGTGTGCGGCTAAATTCTTTTGACATTTTCTTTTCTCACTTAGAAAGATGGGGGGCTTGGTAATAACCAGCCCCCCATGGTGTATTCAACAACCGATTACTTATTACCTTTACTAGTAATGTTAGTAACCTTAGTCAATATGTCGAGTCGTACAGACTGATTAGTCTAGAGTACGTTTAACCTCAACGATTTCGAATACTTCGATCTGGTCACCAACGCGAACGTCGTTGTAGTTCTTAACGCCGACACCACACTCGTAACCGTTCTTAACTTCTTGAACGTCATCTTTAAAGCGACGAAGTGACTCTAGTTCACCTTCGTAGATAACAACGTTTTCACGAAGTACACGGATTGGGTTGCTACGCTTAATCGTACCTTCAGTCACGATACAACCAGCGATTGCACCAAGTTTAGGCGACTTAAATACGTCACGAACTTGTGCAAGACCAATGATCTCTTGACGGAATTCAGGAGCAAGCATACCGCCCATCGCCTGTTTAACTTCGTCAATTAGTTGGTAAATGATTGAGTAGTAACGTAGATCTAGGTTTTCGTTCTGAACCGTGTTACGCGCAGTTGCGTCAGCACGAACGTTGAAACCAAGGATGATAGCGTTAGAAGCTGCAGCAAGCGTTGCATCAGTTTCAGTAATACCACCAACACCAGAACCTACGATGTTCACTTTCACTTCGTCAGTTGACAGTTTCAGTAGAGAGTCAGCAATCGCTTCTACAGAACCTTGAACGTCAGCTTTAAGTACCACGTTAAGCTCAGCAACTTCGCCAGCCGTCATGTTCGCGAACATGTTCTCTAGTTTCGCTTTTTGTTGGCGAGCTAGTTTAACATCACGGAATTTACCTTGACGGTAGTTCGCAACTTCACGCGCTTTACGCTCATCACGTACAACAGTCGCTTCATCGCCTGACGAAGGAACACCAGAAAGACCTAGAATTTCTACAGGAATAGATGGACCTGCAGTTTCGATGTCTTTACCGTTTTCATCACGCATTGCACGAACACGGCCGTACTCTTGACCACAAAGAACGATATCGCCTTTGTTTAGAGTACCAGACTGTACTAGTACTGTTGCAACTGGACCACGACCTTTATCAAGACGAGATTCAACAACAACACCAGACGCCATGCCTTCTTTAACCGCTGTAAGTTCAAGAACTTCAGACTGAAGAAGGATAGCTTCTAGAAGACCATCGATGTTTGTACCCTGTTTAGCAGAGATGTGAACGAAGATGTTCTCACCACCCCATTCTTCAGGGATAACGTCGTATTGAGCTAGCTCATTCTTAACGTTGTCTGGGTTTGCACCCTCTTTATCGATCTTGTTCACAGCAACAATCAGAGGAACGCCTGCCGCTTTCGCGTGCTGGATTGCTTCGATTGTTTGTGGCATTACGCCATCGTCTGCTGCAACTACAAGTACAACGATATCTGTCGCTTGAGCACCACGAGCACGCATAGCGGTAAACGCCGCGTGTCCAGGAGTATCAAGGAAAGTGATCATGCCGTTGTCAGTATCTACGTGGTAAGCACCAATGTGCTGCGTGATACCGCCAGCTTCCCCAGAAGCAACGTGTGCTTTACGAATGTAGTCAAGTGTTGAAGTTTTACCGTGGTCAACGTGACCCATGATAGTAACAACAGGAGCACGACCTTCAGCGATAGCATCGCTATCACGGTCAGCTAGTACTGCTTCTTCAAGTTCGTTTTCTTTACGTAGGATTACCTTGTGACCCATTTCTTCAGCAACAAGTTGTGCTGTTTCTTGGTCGATCACTTGGTTGATAGTCGCCATAGCGCCCATCTTCATCATTACTTTGATAACTTCAGTTGCTTTAACTGACATTTTGCTAGCCAGTTCAGAAACAACGATAGTTTCGCCGATAGCAACGTCAGATTTAGCAACAGTTGCTGACTTATCGAAGCCTTGCTGCATTGAAGTTGGTTTAGCAAGCTTACCTTTACCGCCACGACCACGTTGGTTACGACCACCACGGTTGTTTGCAGGTTGGTTAGCAGGAGCTGCTTTCTTCTTGCGACGACGAGGTGCTTTCTCATCTTTCTTATCTGCCGCATCTTCAGCTTCACGAGCGTAAGTAGAAGTAGTCACATGGTAATCCGCAGATTTCTCTTGCTCTTTCTTCTTCTTCTCTTCTTCAGACCAACGTTCTTGGTTCTCTTCTGCTAACTTACGAGCTTCTTCAACAAGCTTAGCTGCTTCAGCTTCTGCTTTACGAGTTGCTTCTAGCTCTTGACGAGCTTTAAGTTCATCCGCTTCTTTTTTCGCTTGTGCGTTAGCGTCTGCATTTTTTGAATTCATGTCTTTTTTAGCCTTTTCAGCTTGTGCGCGTTGAGCCTTCTCTTCAGCTTCACGTTTTGCATCCGCTTCACGTGTTACTTTTTCTTCGGCTTCGCGCTGTGCTTTCTCTGCAGCATCACGTTTCGCTTGCTCTTCAGCATCGCGTTGTGCTTTCTCTTCCGCTTCACGATTAGCTACTTCCTCAGCTTCACGTTTCGCTTCATCTTCAATAGTGCTGCGCTTCACGTAAGTACGCTTTTTACGTACCTCTACTTGAACATCCTTACTCTTACCGCCTCCAGCGGCAACACTTAGCGTGCTGCGGGTCTTGCGTTGAAGAGTTAAACGAGTCGGTTCTGTTTCGCCTGAAGTATCGCCGTGCTCCTTTTTAAGGTGCGTTAGCAATGTTTGCTTCTCTGAATCAGTCACTTGATCCGACCCTGCTTTCTTCATGCCTGCATCAGCAAGTTGTTCAATTAAGCGGTCAACTGGCGTACCAATCTCTTCACTCAGTGCTTTAACTGTTAATTGTGTCATACCGCTTTCTCTCCTTGCTGAATTATTCTTCGTCGCCGAACCAACAGATGTTACGCGCAGCCATAATTAGCTCGCCTGCACGCTCTGCAGTTAGGTCTTCGATGCCTTCTAGTTCATCAACGCCTTGGTCAGCTAGGTCTTCCAGTGTCGCAACGCCTTTTGCTGCTAGCTTGTAAGCCATTTCACGCTCAAGACCTTCAAGTGCAAGTAAGTCTTCAGCAGGCTCAACACCGTCGAAAGTTTCTTCTTTCGCTAGCGCTAGAGTAGTCAGTGCGTCTTTTGCGCGGTTACGTAGTTCTTCAACGATACCTTCGTCTAGACCGTCTACTTCAAGAAGCTCGTTCACAGGAACGTATGCTACTTCTTCAAGCGTAGAGAAGCCTTCTTCAACAAGCATTTGAGCAAAGTCTTCTTCAATGTCTAGGTGCTTCATGAAGTTTTCAATAGAAGCAACTGCTTCTTCTTGGTGCTTCTTCTCAAGATCAGCAACAGTCATTACGTTCAGTTCCCAACCAGTAAGTTGAGACGCTAGACGTACGTTTTGACCGCTACGGCCAATCGCTTGTGCTAGGTTATCCGCTTCAACAGCGATATCCATAGAGTGTGCGTCTTCATCAACGATGATTGAAGCAACATCAGCAGGAGCCATTGCGTTGATTACGAATTGAGCCGGGTTATCATCCCAAAGAACGATATCAATACGCTCACCACCAAGATCGTTAGAAACAGCTTGTACACGTGCGCCACGCATACCAACACACGCACCAACTGGGTCAATACGTTTGTCGTTTGTTTTCACAGCGATTTTAGCACGAGAACCAGCGTCACGTGCAGCACCTTTAAGTTCAATTAGCTCTTCACCAATCTCAGGCACTTCAACACGGAATAGTTCAGCTAGCATTTCTGGCTTCGAACGAGTAACGAAAAGCTGGAAACCACGAGCTTCTGGTTTAACTGCGTAAAGAAGACCACGAACACGGTCACCTGGACGGAAGTTTTCACGAGGAAGTTGGTCATCACGAAGGATTACCGCTTCAGCGTTGTTACCTAGGTCTAGAATAATAGTGTCACGGTTAACTTTCTTAACTGCGCCAGTTACTAGCTCGCCTTCGTTATCGATGAACTGCTCAACGATTTGAGCGCGTTCAGCTTCACGTACTTTCTGTACGATAACTTGCTTAGCCGTTTGAGTCGTAATACGGTCAAACGTTACTGATTCGATATCATCTTCAATGAAACCGCCAAGTTCGATCTCTGGGTCATCGTACTTTGCAGCTTCAATAGAGATTTCTTTTGTTGGGAATTCAACTTCCTCAACAGCTTCCCAACGACGGAAAGTTTCGAAATCACCCGTTTTACGGTCAATTTCAACACGAACTTCAATTTCTAGTTCGCTTTTCTTTTTTGTTGCCGTTGCAAGCGCGATTTCAAGCGCTTCAAAAATACGCTCACGAGGAACTGCTTTCTCATTTGAAACAGCTTCTACTACCGCCAAAATTTCTTTGTTCATTAATCTAGCCTCTTAAGCTCTTCTCTCTAGGAGAACTAAAATTTAGGGATCAGGTTAGCTTTCGCAATATTGCTCAGGACGAATTCTTCTTCTTGTCCTTCAACCAATACTTTCACTGTCTCGCCTTCGATAGATTGGATATCACCTTTCCATTTACGACGGTTGCCGACAGCCATTTTCAAAACGATGCTTACCTCGTGACCAATAAATTGTTGGTAATGCTCTGCTTTGAACAGTGGTCTCTCTAAACCTGGTGAAGACACTTCAAGGTTATAAGCCACTGAAATTGGATCTTCAACGTCCATTACGGCACTTACTTGGTGGCTAACTTCAGCGCAATCATCTACATTGATACCGTTTGGTGAATCGATGTAAATACGTAGCGTTGAGTGCTCACCAGCACGAATAAATTCTAATCCAACTAACTCATAACCTGATGCTGCTACTGGAGCGTCAAGCATTTCAGTAAGTTGTCTTTCTAAACCAGTCATTTAACCACTCCAGAAACAAAAAAAGGGCTCAAAGCCCAATTTAAATTCCAAGCAAACATTATCTAAATACATTTACAAATGCTTAGATAACAAAAAACCCCGTATAAGCCGGGGTTTTTGTTGCTGGACCCTTATATGTTAAGTGCCATCACATTCGATATCGCACCTAACTCACAGTGAGGTTCACACTGTGCAAACTTGCTACCAATACAAGCTATATAATAGCATTGAAATTGGTTGCGGGAGCCGGATTTGAACCGACGACCTTCGGGTTATGAGCCCGACGAGCTACCAAACTGCTCCATCCCGCGTCCGACTTGCGAGCATTATACGCCCAACAAGATGTTTTACAAGTTTGTAAACATGGTGCCGAGAGAGGGACTCGAACCCTCACACCCTAAGGCACTAGCACCTCATGCTAGCGTGTCTACCAATTTCACCATCTCGGCATCAAATCTTTACAGATTATTGTGGAATTTCGTCGCCTTGCGCCGGAACTTCACTCACTGCATCATCAGCTTGTTGAATCACCTGACCTTGGGTCGGGTCAATCCATTGTGACTCAGTTTTATGTGTAGACATATTACCAAGCACTAAGCTAAGGATAAAAAATGTAGTTGCAAAAATTGCAGTCATTCGGGTAAGGAAATTTCCTGAGCCACCAGCACCAAACACAGTGTTTGAAGCGCCAGCACCGAAAGAGGCTCCCATATCTGCGCCTTTACCTTGTTGAATCAACACTAGGCCAATTACACCAAGCGCTGCCAACAGGTAAATCACAAGTAGAACTGTAAACATTTTTCCACCTATGTTCCTAATTGTTGAGCCAGCGCCGTTCAAAAAACTATTTTTAAGAACAAGGCTAGCGACCTCCTAACTGAAGGCCGAGCAATACTAGCGAATGCGACGATGGCTGACAAGGAGAATTTGCTAAAAAATAAGCCTTTACCAAGTGAATGGTCAAAAAAAGGTCAAAAGCGACACAAAACTCATTTACGTATCTTTTGACCGTTATATCTTTTGACCGTGATATAAGTCAACCACTTCTAATCACAGGCGCTATTCGCTGCGCCAGCTAAGTAAAAGGTTAAATTAGCAGTTTGCTTTTACTGCATCTGCAATCTTAAGCGCTGATGCTTGAACAAGCTCTGCATCTTCGCCTTCAACCATGACACGCAGTAGTGGCTCGGTACCAGACTTGCGTAATAGCACACGACCTTTCTCGCCAAGCTCAGCTTCTACTTCAACAACCGCTGCTTTTACCGCTTCAGCTTCCAATGGGTTTGAATCTCCGCTGAAACGAACGTTTTCTAGAACTTGAGGGTATAACGTCATGCCCTGAGACAGCTCATTCAGCGTCATTTCACTATCAACAACTGAAGCCAACACTTGCAGAGCAGCAACGATAGCATCACCCGTCGTCACTTTATCTAGTAGGATAACGTGCCCCGAGTTTTCAGCGCCGATCTTCCAGCCTTTAGCAAGAAGCTGTTCCATTACGTAACGGTCACCAACAGCAGCACGTACAAACGGAATACCTAACTGCTTAAGGCCGTTTTCCATACCCAGGTTGGTCATTAGTGTACCAACAACGCCGCCTTTCAACTCACCGCGACGCAGTGCATCACGAGCAATAATGTAAGCGATTTGGTCGCCATCAACTTTGTTGCCTAGCTCGTCAACCATGATGATACGGTCACCATCACCATCAAAGCCAAGACCTAATGCCGCTTTTTCTTCAAGCACTTTTGCTTGCAGAGCACGTACATCCGTCGCACCGACTTCGTGGTTGATGTTAGTACCGTTTGGCTCAACACCAATCGCAACGACCTCAGCACCCAGTTCTTTAAATACAGCAGGCGCAATGTGGTAAGTCGCACCATGTGCACAATCGATAACGATCTTCATGCCAGCTAATGTCATTTTATGTGGGAACGTACTTTTACAGAACTCGATGTAACGGCCAGCCGCATCGTTCAAACGTACTGCTTTACCTAGCTCTGAAGAATCAACACATTCGATGTCTTTATCCAACTCTGCTTCAATTGCCAACTCGATATCGTCCGGCAGTTTTGTTCCCTCAGAAGAGAAGAACTTGATACCGTTATCGTAGTATGGGTTGTGTGATGCAGAGATAACGATCCCTGCTTCAGCGCGGAAGGTTTGAGTTAGGTAAGCCACAGCAGGTGTTGGCATTGGGCCAGTAAACGTAGCCTGAAGACCAGCAGCAGCAAGGCCAGCTTCTAGCGCTGACTCAAGCATGTAACCAGAGATACGAGTATCTTTACCAATGATGACTTTCTTTGTGCCTTGCTTCGCAAGAACACGACCCGCAGCCCAGCCAAGCTTCAGAACAAAATCAGGTGTAATCGGGTACTGGCCTACTTTGCCACGTACACCATCTGTGCCGAAGTAACGTCTCTTATCAGACATATTGATTTTCCTTAATTATGATTAGTGATTGTTATTCATCACTTCGATTATCTTCATCGCTTCCAATGTATCTTCAACATCATGAACGCGAATAATTTGTGCGCCTTTGATTGCAGCAATGGTAGCGCAAGTGACGCTAGCAACCATGCAATCTGCTGGAGCTTTGTCTAGTAGCTTAAAGATCATCGACTTTCTCGACATCCCCGCTAAGACTGGCAACCCAAGCCTGTGAAACTTTTCAAGGTGCGCTAATAGGTGGTAATTATGCTCAATGGTTTTACCAAAACCAAAACCAGGATCCAGAATCAGCTGATCTTTTGATATACCAACAGCCTCACAAGCCTCCACCCTTTCTTTTAAGAACGCTTCAACATCCATTAGGACATCATCGTAATTAGGGTTAGCTTGCATGGTTCTTGGCTGACCTTTCATGTGCATCAGGCAAACGGGCACATTAGCATCGGCGGCCGCTTCTAAAGCTCCGGGCTCTTGCAGTGCGCGCACATCATTGATCAAATCAGCCCCCGCTTCAACGGCTTGGCGCATCACTTCAGCTTTACTGGTATCAATGGAGATCCACACATCAAACTTAGCGCGAATTGCTTTAATGGCAGGAATAACGCGAGCGAGCTCTTCTTCTAAAGGAACGTCAGGCGCTCCCGGGCGAGTTGATTCACCACCAATGTCAATAATGCTAACACCAGCTTGAATCATTCGCTCTGCTTGCAGTAAAGCATTATCTAATGAATTGAATTTTCCGCCATCAGAGAAAGAGTCAGGCGTAACATTGAGGATACCCATCACATGTGGGCGGTCTAAAACGAGCGTTTTATTATGTGCTTTTAATATCATGGAAGGTGGGTCTTAAAGGTAAAAACATCTAGGGCTAGAAACAGAAAAACCCTGAGCGTACTCAGGGTTTTAATTTATAACTTAGCGATTAAGAATCTTTGTTTTGAGCATCATCTGTTTCAGATTTAACTTCTTCAACTTTCGACTCTTCAGCTTTTGGTTCCGCTTTAGCTTCTTCTGCCTTAGCTTCAGGTTTTGCTTCTTCCTTTGTAGGTTCAGCTTTTACCTGATCACCCCAACCAGCTGGATCACGAATCTCTTGCTTACGCTCCATCAAGTCATCAATTTGACCTGCATCGATCGTTTCGAACTTCATTAGAGCGTCTTTCATCGAATGCATGATATCCATGTTATCTTCAAGAATCTTCTTAGCTCTATCGTAGTTACGGTCGATAAGGATACGAATCTCTTCATCGATAAGCTTAGTCGTGTCATCAGAAACGTGCTTAGCTTGGCTCATGCCGCGACCTAGGAAAACTTCACCTTCTTCTTCTGCGTAAAGAAGAGGACCCAATTTCTCAGAGAAGCCCCACTGCGTAACCATCTTACGAGCAATATCAGTTGCACGTTCGATATCGTTAGACGCACCAGTTGACACTTTGTCTTTACCGTAAATAAGTTCTTCAGCAAGACGACCACCGTACAGGCTAGAAATCATAGACTCTAGATGTTGGCGAGACATGCTCACACGATCTTGCTCTGGCAAGTACATGGTTACACCAAGCGCACGACCACGTGGAATGATTGACACCTTGTACACTGGATCGTGTTCAGGTACCAAACGACCAACAATTGCGTGACCCGCTTCGTGGTAAGCCGTTGACTCTTTCACTTCTTCAGACATAACCATTGAACGGCGCTCTGCACCCATCATAATTTTGTCTTTCGCAAGTTCAAACTCAACCATAGATACATTGCGCTTGTTACCACGAGCAGCAAATAGCGCCGCTTCGTTCACAAGGTTCGCAAGATCTGCACCAGAGAAGCCTGGAGTACCACGAGCGATCAGCGACGGTTCAACATCACCTGATAGTGGCACTTTACGCATGTGTACTTTAAGAATCTGTTCACGACCACGTACATCCGGTAGACCAACCACAACTTGACGGTCAAAACGACCAGGACGAAGTAATGCAGGGTCTAGTACGTCTGGACGGTTAGTCGCAGCGATAACGATAATACCTTCGTTACCTTCGAAACCATCCATCTCAACCAACATTTGGTTCAGTGTTTGTTCACGTTCATCGTGACCACCACCAACACCAGCGCCACGTTGACGACCTACAGCATCAATTTCATCGATAAAGATGATACAAGGTGCCGCTTTCTTCGCTTGTTCGAACATATCACGCACACGAGATGCACCAACACCAACAAACATTTCAACGAAGTCAGAACCAGAGATAGTAAAGAACGGTACTTTCGCTTCACCGGCAATCGCTTTTGCAAGCAATGTTTTACCCGTACCAGGAGGACCAACCAACAGGATACCTGTCGGGATCTTACCACCTAGCTTTTGGAAGCGGCTTGGGTCACGAAGGTAGTCCACAAGCTCTTTCACGTCTTCTTTTGCTTCGTCACAACCAGCAACATCAGCAAACATGGTTTTGATTTGTTCTTCGCTCATCATTCGAGCTTTACTCTTACCGAAAGACATCGCGCCTTTACCGCCGCCGCCGCCTTGCATTTGACGCATGAAGAAAATCCATACACCAATCAGTAAGATCATTGGGAACCATGAGATGAAGATAGTGCCAAGCAGGCTCTGCTCTTCAGGTGGTGTACCCTGAACTTTTACGTTTTGATTAATTAAGTCATCAAGTAGCTTTTGATCATAAACAGGCATGTAAGTTACATACTTAGAACCACCACCACGACGTGTGAAAGTGATTTCGCTGTTATTGAACTGTGCGTCTTGAATCTGGCCTTGGCCAACTTCCTGTACAAACGTGGTGTAATCTACTGCTCTGCCGTTACTTTCCCCAGGGCCGAAGCTCTGGAATACCGACATCAACACTACCGCGATAACAAGCCACAGAATTAAATTTTTTGCCATGTCACTCAAGGTGTAAGCCTCTCGATAACTAATTGTAATTAAAGGTAGGGTACTACAGTTTGTAACCTGTAGCCATGTTGTTAACTCTCACTCTTGGAAGAGAATCGTTAACCTTTGTAACCAGTGGCTACGATAAACACTTCACGAGATCGAGCTCGAGAAGAGTCGGGTTTTCTAACTTTTACTGTTTTAAACATCTCGCGGACGTCCTTAACGTATTGGTCAAACCCTTCGCCTTGGAATACTTTTACAACAAAACTACCATTGGTAGCTAGAACTTGTCGACACATATCCAAAGCTAATTCAACTAAATACATAGCTCTTGGCTGATCCACAGAATTGTTGCCTGCTATATTAGGTGCCATATCTGACATCACGACATCAACCATGTTTGGTTGTATACGTTCCAACAAGGCATCTAGCACAGCTTCTTCGCGGAAATCGCCTTGTAAAAAGCTAACACCAGCAATCGGATCCATTGGTAACAAGTCACACGCAATGATTTGTCCGTTGTCTCCAACAATCTTAGCAGCATATTGAGACCAACCGCCAGGTGCTGCACCCAAATCCACAATGGTCATCCCAGGAGACAGCAATTTATCTTTCGTTTGAATCTCTTCCATTTTGAAATAAGCACGTGAACGATAGCCTTTCTTTCTTGCTTCATTTGCGTACTTGTCGTCGAAGTGTTCCTTCAACCAACGGCCTGAACTGGCCGAGTGTTTCTGTTTGCTCATTGGATACCTAAATTGGAGGAAAGTACTAATTGCTGAATAAATTATAGTCTTCAGCTTTAGATGGCGTTAAAATAGGTTTTTTCAACCCTAATAGTAAAGAAAATTGGCCGCGTAATGAACCTAAGTACCAAACAAAAGCAGCATCTAAAGGGCCTAGCTCACAGTTTAAAACCTGTTGTGCTAATGGGCGCAAATGGACTTACTGAAGCTGTTCTAGCGGAAATCGAATTAGCTCTAGACCACCACGAACTGATCAAGATTAAAGTTGCATCAGAAGACCGTGAGACTAAGCAACTGATTATCGATGCAATTGTACGTGAAACTAAAGCTGAGAAAGTACAGACTATCGGTAAAGTTCTAGTACTGTTCCGCCAGTCAGAAGCACGTAAAATCGAGATTCCACGTAAATAAGCGAGTTTGATATAAGCTAACTTCACTAATAGGAAGCCACAGCGCTTATCTTTTAGTGTAGCGTGAGAAACGAAAAAGGTCGCATTTAGCGACCTTTTTACTTATCAGAAACAAAGAAAATTCAATTAGATATATTCTACTTTGTCGATTTCGAAGTCTTTGTCACCACCAGGGGTAGAGATCATGACTTCGTCGCCTTCCATTTTACCGATAAGACCGCGAGCAATTGGCGATTTCACAGAAATGCGACCCGTTTTGATGTCTGCTTCGTCTTCTGAAACGATTTGGTAGCGGAACTCATCATCGGTATCCACATCAATCAGTGTCACTGTCGTACCAAAGATAATCTTGCCCGTATTATCCATTTGCGTTACATCGATGATCTGAGCCAGTGATAGCTTATATTCAATATCACGGATCTGAGCTTCACAAATACCCTGCTCTTCACGAGCGGCGTGGTATTCAGCATTCTCTTTCAGGTCACCTAGTTCACGTGCTTCACCAATAGCTGCTGAGATAACAGGGCGTAGCTTAAGTAGGCGATCTAATTCGTCACGTAGCTGCTGAGCGCCACGTACTGTCATTGGAACCTTTTCCATTTTTTACCTCTATGCCAAAGCTTTCTTTGGCCAACATAAATACACCCAACGTATTTATTGGGTAGTAGAAACAAAACGATTTGGCTTAGTGTAAACAAACTTTATGGCTAAATCATCTTTATTCCACTTTGCGTTATAAAAGCTGTATCTAGGTCTAAATTACAGATATCACAAAAATGAATAATAACGCCCCAATCAATAAGACAACAAGAAAATACCTAAAAAAACAAAAAACAAACAAAATAAACACAGATCACACTTTTATAAAAGACACATTAAAACAACAACTTAAATAACAACAAATATAATAAAACAGTGTTCATTTTTTGGTTTTATATCATTTTACTAACTGGCTATGGAACTTTAGAGGTAAAACGTAACCCATGGATTGCACTGGCATTTTTCAGACTTCTGTTCTAATCATGATTATGAAGCCTGATTAATAGAGGCAATACACAAAAGGGTTCAAATCCTTAATAAAACTTCTATGGACAGTAATTAGGAAATAATAACATGAACAAGACTATGATCGCGCTTGCTGTATCTGCTGCAGCTCTTGCTACTAACGCAGTGGCAGCCGACGGTAAACAAGCTGGTGATATTGCCGGTACTTCTGTATACAGCTCAAACGGCACTTCTCTAGAGATCGGTGGTCGTGCAGAAGCTCGTCTATCGATGAAAGATGGCAAAGCTGACGACAAATCACGTGTACGTCTTAACTTCCTAGGTAAAGTTGAAATCCAAGACGGCCTATACGGTGTGGGTTTCTACGAAGGCGAATTCACAACTGCTGAAAACGGCGGCTCTACTGATAACAACGACGGCGACATCACTAACCGTTACACATACGCTGGTATCGGCGGTACATTCGGTGAAGTAACTTACGGTAAAAACGACGGTGCGCTAGGCGTAATCACTGACTTTACCGATATCATGTCTTACCACGGTAACTCTGCTGCAGACAAAATCGCAGTAGCTGATCGTTCAGACAACATGCTTTCTTACAAAGGCCAATTCCAAGACCTAGGCCTAAAAGCAAGCTACCGCTTTGCTGACCGTTCTGAAACTAGCGGTGAGTTCAACGACAACGGTAAAGATGGCTACTCTCTATCTGCTATCTACGCAATCGGTGATTCTGGCGTTAAGCTAGGTGCTGGTTACGCAGACCAAGATCAATCTAATGAATACATGCTTTCTGCATCTTACCGCATGAGCAACTTCTACTTCGCTGGTGTATTTACTGATGGTGAAAAACAAGCAGTTTTTGAAGATGCACAAGGTGACGTTTTTGAGTACAGCAACAAATCTGTAGACTACACAGGTTACGAATTTGCAACTGCATACACGCTAGATAAGACAGCGTTTACTCTAACGTACAACAACGCAGAAACTGACGGTGAAACTTCTGCAGATAACGTTGCAATTGATGCAACTTATTACTTCAAGCCTAACTTCCGTACTTACATCTCGTACAACTTCAACCTAATCTCTGAAGGCGACAAGATCGGTACAACAAACCTAGTGAAAAACGGCAAAGCAAGCTCTGCAGACGCTGAAGACGAAATCGCTCTAGGTCTACGTTACGACTTCTAATTCTGATTACCTAATTGATTAATTAGTTAATTGAGAATCAAAACGCCCGCTATCTAGCGGGCGTTTTTTATATCTGTATACTGAAAACATCAGCCATCCAAGAAATCTTCTATGCGCCTTCTATCCGCACTACTTGTATGTAGTTTTTCCATTAGCGCTTTCTCAGTTAACGCTTTCGCTTATTCACCACTAGATAAACTGCCTGATGGCAGTAGCACAAGTGTAATTTTGGCATCCCTGAAAAGCGATTCAAACAAAATGAATTCCAACAGTGATGGCTTTTACCCACCCGCTAGTACGTTAAAGCTGGTGACTGCTTTGGCGGCTAAGTTGGAGTTAGGGGATGACTTTCACTACACCACCAGCATTGTTCGTTCTGGTAATGACTCAATCATTTCATTTAGTGGCGACCCAACGCTGCAACGAGAACAGCTTAAAAGCCTTTTAGCTCAATACGCTAAGTCTCAATCCAGAACTATCAAAGGCAACTTATACCTAGATAACTCTACTTTTACGGGCTATCAGCGAGCCGTTGGCTGGCCTTGGGATATTCTAGGGGTTTGTTACAGCGCGCCTTCTAGTGCAATGACCTTGGACAGCAACTGCGCACAAGCCTCTATTTATACAAAAGATAATGGTGCGACACGCGTTTATATTCCCGCTCACTACCCGATAGACGTGACAACCACTGCCGCCACGGTAACTCGCTCTGGGCAGAAGGCGACACAATGCGACTTAGAGCTCACCACCACACCAGATAACGCTTACAAGCTCTCTGGTTGCTTAGTTGAACGTAAAAAGCCACTGCCACTCAAGTTCGCGATTCAAAATCCAGAGCTTTACACTTATCAAGTTGTTACATCGCTTCTCAAAGAACTGAAAATCGGAGTAAAAGGTGATGTGATTATTGGTAAAAAAGCGAAAGCAGACAAAACCACGTTAGTCGCTAGTCACAACTCAGAAAAGCTTCCTGAACTGCTCGATATCATGCTCAAGAAGTCAGATAACCTTATCGCAGACAATCTAACTAAAACTTTGGGTGCGACCTTTTATGTTCAACCGGGCAGTTTCAATAACGGTACTGAAGCGATTAAGCAGGTCTTGCTAACCAAGGCTAATATTGACCTCAGTAAAGCGCAGCTCGTCGATGGTTCAGGGCTATCTAGAAATAACCGAATGAGGTCACAGACCATGGCTCAAGTGCTTCGTTATATCTGGGAAAACGATCAACAGCTCAACCTGATTGAGGCTATGCCTACATCAGGCACTGATGGAACGCTCAAATACCGTCAAAGCATGAGAAAAGCACCGATTCAAGGCAACATTATCGCCAAAAGTGGTTCTCTATACGGCAGTTACAACATGGCGGGATACGGATTAGATAAAGCGGGAAAACCGAACTCTCTGTTCGTACAATTTGTTCGTGATTACTTCCCTGAAGAACAAGATCCAGACAAACAAGTGGAAGCACCAATCACCCAGTTTGAACGTGCTTTCTACAAAGATGTGGTCGAGTTCAGTCAAACACAAAGCAAATCTAAGTAATGCTTAGCTCTGTGTAAACTTCTACTTTAATAACAAAAATGGCGCTGAAGACCTTCAATCTTCAGCGCCAATTTTATTTCTCAGATGTATTTAGCTATTTTTATCAGCTTTTAAGCGATTCCTAGGAATGAGTTCACGACAGTGAAGTAGATCCACATTCCTGAGATATCCACTATCGATGCAAGTACTGGGCTCACTAACACCGCTGGATCAAGCTTAAATAGCCTAGCAACTATCGGTAACCCTCCGCCGAGTACGGTAGATATGGTCACCTGAATAAACAGCGCTACCGCAATCGCTAACGCAATCATGTTGATATCATAACCACCTGTCGATTGGTTTTCACTGAATAGCAGAATACGCCCAATCATCACTACGGCAATCGCTAGAGCTAAACAAATAGCAACTCTAAACTCTTTCCACAGAACGTTAGCCCATTGGCGTTTTTTCAACTCACCTGTGGCTAAGGCTCTGATAACCAAAGTCGCGGCTTGTGTTCCGGTGTTACCACCAGCAGCAGCAATTACCGGCATGTAGATAGCCAAAAGTACCAATTGACTGAGAATGTCTTCATACTGAGCAATGATAAGCCCTGAGACAATTCCCAATAGTGCTAACGCAATAATCCAACCGATACGCTGCCTAACGTGGCTCATGACACCAGTAGAAAGGTAGCCCTGCTGAGGTTCTACCTCTGAGTAGATCAGCCCTAGTTGGTGAGCTAGGTGTCGAGAACGCTTCTCAAAGCCCTGCTCTTCTAGCTCACTAAGTAAAGTCTGAATCGTACTAAGAGAGCATTGCCCCAGCACTAGCACCGCATCTTCAAGCGGCATTCGGTTCAAAAGGTTAATTTGTTGTTCACGTCCGTACTGTTGAAATGCATTCGATACAGCTTGGATGTCTTGCTCTGAGTACAGAGCTTCAATAGATAAAAAAGTGTTGTTCATTACCGTCATGGCGAATCTCCCGATTGGCAAAGGTAACGACCATCAAAACAAATAGCCTATAGCTAATACACCAAGAGCGTACAGCTAAGCGCACCAAGAGCTGAAAGCTACTGATGTGTCTACTTGTTAGAATCTAGTGTGTGGAAAAGAATGCGGGGGGAAACAAAGATACCCTACCTGAACGGCAGGACAATAGATCAATACCGAGACAGGTTATTCTTCTCCATTCAAACTAGGAGGATGGTCGGTATTGTTCATAAAAATCTCCAGAATTACTGTCAATTTGACAGCGCGCATAGTGTAGCAATAGGCGTTTCAAAGTTTCGTCAATTTTAAGTCAATAAAAAAGGCATCCGTGGATGCCTTTGGTTCAATTATTGATGTGCATTATTACTTAATAGTAATACGAGCAAACTTACGCTTACCTACTTGGTAAACGGCAGTACCTGCTTCAGGCACGAATTTGCTGTCTTCAATCTTCTCGCCTTCAAGCTTAGCCGCACCTTGCTTGATCATACGCATCGCATCAGAAGTCGAGTTTACAAGACCCGCTTCTTTTAGAACGTTCGCAATTGGCAGGCCTGCTTCGAATTCAAACTCCGGCATTTCATCAGGAACTTGGTTCTTAGCAAAACGGTTAACGAACTCTTGCTCAGCGGCTTCAGCATCTGCTTCACTGTGGAAACGAGCGATGATCTCTTTAGCAAGAAACACTTTAACGTCACGCGGGTTCTTACCTGCATCAACGCCAGCTTTCAGTTCCGCAACTTCTTCAAGAGGACGGAAAGACAGCAGCTCGTAGTAGCTCCACATTAGATCGTCAGAGATAGACATGATCTTACCAAACATCTCGCTTGGTGCTTCGCTAATACCGATGTAGTTATGCGCAGACTTAGACATCTTCTTAACACCGTCTAGACCAACAAGTAGTGGCATCATTAGTACCGCTTGTGGTTTTTGACCTGCTGCTTTTTGCAGTTCACGACCCATTAGAAGGTTAAACTTCTGGTCAGTACCGCCAAGCTCAACGTCGCTCTCTAGTGCAACAGAGTCGTGACCTTGTAGAAGTGGGTACATGAATTCGTGGATTGCGATCGGTTGACCACCAGCGTAACGCTTTTTGAAGTCATCACGCTCAAGCATACGAGCAACAGTTTGGTTAGAAGCAAGACGAATCATGCCTTCAGCGCCAAGCTCAGATAGCCATTCAGAGTTGAAACGAATTTGCGTCTTCGCAGGATCTAGAATCTTGAATACTTGCTCTTTGTAAGTTTCAGCATTCTTCAATACGTCTTCGCGGCTTAGCGGTGGACGTGTTGAGTTTTTACCTGATGGGTCACCAACCATTGCAGTGAAATCACCGATAAGGAATGTCACTTCATGACCAAGCTCTTGGAAAGCGCGAAGCTTGTTAAAGATAACCGTATGGCCTAGGTGGATATCTGGAGCTGTTGGATCGGCACCCAGCTTAATGCGTAAAGGACGACCTTCTTTTAGTTTTGCAATCAGTTCGTCTTCTGGAATCAGTTCTTCTACGCCACGTTTGATCTCGGCTAGTGCAGCTTCAATACTCGCCATTCTTGTTCACTCCCACAGATTTGGCAAAAATACATTAATTAGACATCTTACTTGAATAGCGATGTATTTTGAAACCAGTTACACTATTCCGTCGTCGATTTTCATAATATTTACAGAACGAACTGGAACATGTTGTCTATTTTTGCACGCCTTCCTATTTTGCACCGGGCTTTTATCGCATTTTTTAGTGCCATAATTTTCGTCGCGATTTTCTTACTCCCCGACGTCAACAGTTTGCGTGACGATTCGGGCGCTTTAGTTGTAGGAAAACATTACCCACTGACTATCAATGCCTCTGCACTTATTAGCTCAAGTGACGCTCCACCGACCGCAGTGCTCAACTGGGAGAAATACACTGTTCGCTCTGGCGAAAGTACCTCTGTTTTATTTGAACGTATTGGCCTCTCATACCGCCTGCTGATCACGCTACTCAATACCAATGATGATATTAAGAAGCAGCTGTCTAACCTAAGACCTGGTGATGTCTTGCAGTTCGGCTTTGATGAAAACAACGACCTTATTCAGTTAAAACGACAACTTAGTGCGTTTGAAAGCTTCAAGATCACTAAATCTGGCGATTCTTTCTCATCAAGTTTCGACAAAAAAGAAGTGGTCTACCAATACAATTATGCCGAAGCCAACATCACCTCTAACTTCTGGAACGCTGGTGTAAGCGCAGGTTTAACCGCAAACCAAATTATGGAACTGGCGGGCATCTTCGGTTGGGATATCGACTTTGCGTTAGATATTCGTAAGAACGACAGCTTCAAAATCTTATACCAAGAGAAAGTGGTTGAAGGTGAAGTGGTTGGTCGCGGTAAGATCATGGCAGCCGTATTCAAAAACCAAGGCGATTCATTTACCGCGGTATTGGATGATAAGAGCGGCAACTACTTCGATGAGAATGGTCGTGCGATGAAGAAGGCGTTCTTGCGCTCACCAATTGATTTTCGTCGCGTGACATCGAACTTTAACCCTACCAGGAGACACCCAGTAACCGGTAAGATTCGAGCTCACCGCGGTACTGACTACGCAGCCCCTGTTGGCACGCCTATCTGGGCAGCCGGTGACGGTATTGTTCAGAAGTCAGGTTACAACCAATTCAATGGTAACTACGTGTTCATCCGCCACAGCAACACCTACATCACCAAGTACCTGCACATGAAGCGACGTATGGTGAAAACAGGTCAGCGCGTAAAACAAGGCCAAACCATTGGTACTTTGGGCGGTACAGGCCGTGTGACTGGTCCGCACTTACATTATGAATTCTTGGTTAATGGCGTACATAAAAATGCACGTACCGTGAAATTGCCTCAATCTAAGTCGTTAACGGGTAAAGCAAAAGCAACCTTTATTGCCAACTCAGAGATTCGACTGAATAACCTAGAGCGATACGGCCAGTTACTCGCGACTAATTAGGTTAATAGCTATATAAACCAACGAAAAGAGCGCCCGTCAAGGCGCTCTTTTTTATGTTCATCGAACCACTACATCTACTATTTTTCAGGCTTCTTGTCTCGGCCTAGCATTAACAGACATGGTGTCAGTACCAAGGTTAGTACTGTCGCAAAAGCTAAGCCCCCCGCAATTGCCGTAGCGAGTTGTGACCACCACTGCGTACTCGGAGCGCCGAATTCTATCTTTTGATTAATCAAATCGATGTTCATCTCTAACACCATCGGCATCAAGCCTAAAATGGTGGTGACCGTAGTCAGCATTACAGGTCTTAAACGTTGAACACCGGTTCTTAGAATCGCATCTCGCTTGTCCAAGCCTCTTTTGATGAGCTGATTATAAGTATCAATCAACACGATGTTGTTGTTCACGACTATGCCGGCGAGCGCTATTACCCCAATTCCCGACATCACAATGCCAAACGGACGTTGGAAGATCAGTAAGCCAACGAACACGCCAACGGTCGAAAACAATACAGCACTCAGAATCAAAAACGCTTGATAGAAGCTATTGAACTGAGTAATCAGAATCAAAGCCATTACCGCCAAAGCAACCAAGAAAGCACTTTGTAAAAAGGCTGACGAGTTTTCTTGTTCTTCGTTTTGACCACGGATGCGAAATTCCACGCTACTCGGCAGCCCTAGCTCACTCAATGCTTGTTCGATCTTTGGTAGTTCGAGAGCAAGGTTATACCCTTCTTCCATATCCGCCATGATGTTCACCACACGCTTGCCATCAAGGCGTTTAATGGTGTCTTGCTTATGGTCGGGAACGATCTGAGCGAAATTAGTAATAGGTACTAAACCTGCTGGCGTTTTCACCCTAAGCTGGTCGAAGCGCCCGATATCACGCTTATCATTAGGGTAGCGCACCAAGATATCGACCTCTTCTGAAGAGTCATCGGGCAGATAATCACCAATCTTGAGACCATTAGTCACGAATTGAACGGTATTACCCACTAAGGTCGCATCAGCTGCAAAGCGCGCAGCATCGTCGCGGCGAATATCCACCTTCCAATCGATGCCATCTTTACTCGCAGTATCGCTGATATTGGTCAGTGCTTTATTTCCATCAGCCCAACCTCTCACAATTTTTGCAGCCTGATTGAGCTGCTCTGGAGTTCTTGCCGACAGCTCAATCACTAAGTCATTTTCAACCGGAGGCCCAGCATCAGGGAACTTATATTCAATCTCAACACCAGCGTATTGATCGGTTTGTACCTTCAACTCATCAATAATCGCCTTAACGCTGCGTCGATATTGCCAGTCAACAGGCGTAATTGAGATCAAACCAATCTGGTCGTCACCACCAGTACGCGTGTAAACGGTATCGAACTCATCATGATTGAGCATCATCAGTTCAATATCACGCATGATGTCATCCTTTTCTTGGATAGACAGATCCCCATGCGAGCGAACTTTGACATTAAAGAATGGCGGATCAACTTCTGGGAAGAACTCTGCACCTAGACCCGCTTTTGAATAAGTAAAACCAACTGCAACCGCGAGCAGTGCCGCACTGAACAAAATCTTAAAGGGGTGTTTAATCGCTAAAGAAAGCGTGTGGTAGTAAGCCTTGGTTAAACCAGTAGCCTGTGAAAAGTCACCATTATGCAGTGCGACCATTCGAGCTTGGCTTTTAGACGATACGTATTGAGGTTTGCCAATCAAACCGCCCAGCACGGGCACAAACAACAACGCCATGATCAATGAGGCAGTTAAAGTCGCGATCAGAGTTAGTGGTAAGAACTTCATAAATTCGCCCGTCACATCAGGCCAAAACAGTAACGGAGCAAATGCGGCTAAGGTTGTGGCAGTCGATGCGGTTATCGGCCACGCCATCCGTTTCGCTGCATCTCGGTAAGCGGCTTTGCGCCCTTCACCCTCTTGCATTCGCCTGTCTGCAAATTCGGTCACCACAATCGCACCGTCTACTAGCATCCCCACCGCCATAATCAGAGAGAACAGCACTACGATGTTGACGGTTAAGCCAAACACCGAAAGAACCAATAACCCGGTTAGGAATGAGCCTGGAATGGAAATACCCACTAACAAAGCGGTACGCACACCAAGAATCGCGATGATAACGATCACCACCAGAATAATGGCGGATAAGATATTGTTTTGCAGATCATTAAGCATGATCTTCACATCTTTAGATTCATCCCAGGTGTATTTGACCAACAGGTTATTTGGCCATTCCGCTTGCTGCTGAGCACCAGCCATTACCGCTTTGACTAGCTCAACGGTTTCGATGATGTTCTCACCTGCACGCTTCTTGATATCCAACACCACCGCAGATTTGCCATCTAAACGAGCAAAACTTTCAGGATCTCGAAACGCTCGACGAACCGTAGCGACATCGCCAAAAGTGACCACCTGCTTGCCATCCACTTTAATAGGCAACTCAAGCACGTCTTTTAAGGAGTTAAATACCGAAGGGACTTTGACAGAAAAACGTCCGTAGCCAGTATCAACAAAACCTGCGGCCACCACTCGATTGTTCAGAGCGATCAGATTATAGATGTCCGCTTGATCTAGGCTGTAACTCTCCATCAACAGCGGATCGACAATGATCTCGACGATGTCATCGCGATCGCCCGCAATATCGACTTCAAGGATCTGACGATAACTTTCGAGCTTATCCCCAAGTTCTCGAGCAATTTGCACTATGGTGCGCTCAGGCACGGTACCAAACAGAACCACAGACAACACAGGCTGCTCAGAAGCGAGGGTAACTTCATTTACAGTCGGCTCATCGCTATCTTCTGGCAATTTGGGCTTAGCCAGATCAACAGCGTCACGAACATCAGCCATCGCTTTAGTAAGATCGACGCCAACATTAAACTCTAACACCACAGAGGCATGCCCTTCTGCTGCGGTTGCTGTCATCTCTTTTACGCCTTCAATCGACCTCAGCTCTTGCTCAATAGGTCGAACCAATAAACGTTCTGCATCCGTTGGCGAGATCCCTTGGTGCCCGACCGAAACATAGATAATTGGGATGGTAATGTCTGGGCTCGATTCCTTAGGTATCGTGATATAGGTGACGACACCGGCTACAAGGATTAACGCTAAAAGGGAGAGCATTGTTCGAGCACGAGACAAGGCTGCATCAATAATTGAATACATCGGTTATCTCCTACTCTGCGGTTACGTTAGAGAGTTCAGCGACTTGCTCAACAGCAATCACCGAATCACCATCACGCACAAACCCTTGGCCTACTGTGATGATATCGACGCGTTGACCTAGCCCCGTGAGCCACACTCCATCTTGTTCGGCCTTTACTAGCTGAATGCCTACAAACTTCACCGTTGGTGAGTCATCGACTGAAACCAAGGTTTTGACCCCTAGGTTACCCGCCTCATCCAATGCTAGCATCGCCGGTGTTATCTTTATTGCATCTCTTGTTTCTAGGTTGAGTTTAACTTCGGCACTGACACCTGCTGGTAATAGGCCTTTAGAGTTATCGATTTCTATCTCGATTGGGAAGGTATTAGTAGCAACAGAAGAGATACGAGAAACATAGCGTAAACGGCCTTCCGCTTCTTCTCGCCCTAACAAACGAACCAAAGCAGATTGATTGACTAGCAAATGTTGGATATGACGCTCACTGACATCCGCCTCAATAACCAAAGGATCGAGGTCAATCACGCCAGCAACAGGATCGCCAACACTAACGAAATCACCGAGCTCCACCATCAAATCTTGAACCACACCCGAAAAAGGCGAAGTAATCACAGTATTCTTTAAAGCCAACTCCGCATTGCGCATCATGGCTTTTGCTTCTGTTAATGAAGCCTCAGCTGTGGTGTAGGCGATTTCACCTTGCAGTCCTCTTTTCTTCAGTGACTGCGCCGCTTTGAACTCTTTCTGCTTCAAGCGATATAACGCAGATGCTCGCTCTAGTTGAATCTCTAAATCACCCTTATCTATCTGGGCAATGGCTTGTCCTGCTTTAACCATATCCCCCTTAACAACATTCAATCTGACAATCTTACCCGCGACTTCTGCACCTAGACGAGCATGCCTATCGGGCGCCGTTCTTCCATAGAGATCAATCGTTTTAAAGGTCGGTGATGAGGTGAAGGTTTGAAAGGAAACCTTAGCCAGCGGAATTTCTGTTGCCTTTTTTTCAGGTGACTCTTCTGCTTGCCCTACGCCGAAACCAAGCCAGATCGACAACAACACGACTAGAGTCAGAGAAACCAGCCACGGCTGCTTCAATTTCTGAAAAAGTGGTGAGTTAGAAAATAGAGTGGGCATAACAAATCCTTTTGTCCGATGTCATTCAGGCGCGCTAGTTGGCTTAATAGCGTGATGTGCAACTTCCTTATGCACAAAGGTAACCTTAACAGACCAATCCTCAACGAAGTTGGACGCTATCGACAGTTTAAAAAATATGCCGTGTACTAAAAATGAGAGGAATGCTTTGAAAAGTAATAAGTTACTAAGTAAAAACAAAAACGCCGAACATAAGTTCGGCGTTTGAAATGTATCTAATACAGCTTTGAGCTCAAGCTATTTTCAACTCATGCTATACGCTGAATGATGCGCCACAACCACATGTTGTTGTAGCGTTCGGGTTGTTCACAAAGAAGCGTGCGCCTTCTAGGCCTTCAGTGTAATCAACCATGCCGCCCATTAGGTATTGTAGGCTCATTGGATCAACAACTAGCGTTACACCGCTGTTTACAATTGTAGTGTCGCCATCATTTACTTTTTCATCAAATGTGAAGCCGTATTGGAAACCGCTACAACCACCACCTGTAATGTATACACGCAGTTTTAGTTCTGGGTTTTCTTCTTCAGCAATTAGCGTTTGTACGCGGGTAGCTGCTGCATCAGAAAAAGACAATGGGATATTTACTTCGCTCACGACAACCTCTCTTACCTGTGTCAAAAACAACATGATACAAATCTAATTCGAGACCATAGTTGTTGAGTATTTTCTTATATTCCGGTGATTATCTAATACCTGACTGAAACGTTCAAGTATTCACCACAGGATCGGTCCTTTTACTGCTGTAAACTCGCCAATATCTAACAATTAAAACGTGTAACCACACAAAACAACCAGATTCGGGTGATTATCTGGGCGAAAGCATTCCTAGTTGGATTAGGGATAGGTACAATGCGTGCCAATTGGTCCGACAGTCAAAAGAGGATATATCAATGACCAAATCAGCAGAGCTGTACGAAAAAGCACAGCAAACCATTCCTGGTGGCGTAAACTCTCCAGTTCGTGCATTCAATGGCGTAGGTGGTTCTCCAATCTTCGTTGAACGCGCTGATGGCCCACTTATTTTTGATGCTGATGGTAAAGCGTATATCGATTACGTTGGCTCTTGGGGTCCAATGATCCTTGGTCACAACCACGCGGTTATTCGTGACGCAGTTATTGCAGCAGCTCAACGCGGCCTTAGCTTCGGTGCTCCAACCGAAACTGAAATCAAAATGGCTGAACTGGTATCTGAGATGGTTCCATCAATGGAACAGCTACGTATGGTGAGCTCAGGTACAGAAGCAACAATGAGCGCGATTCGTCTAGCTCGTGGCTTCACTGGTCGTGACAAAATTCTTAAGTTTGAAGGCTGCTACCACGGCCACGCAGACAGCCTACTTGTAAAAGCTGGTTCTGGCGCACTGACTTTAGGTCAACCAAGCTCTCCAGGCGTACCGGCTGATTTTGCGAAACTAACGCTAACAGCAACCTTCAACAATCTAGATTCAGTACGCGAAATCTTCGCAGCAAACAAAGGCGAGATCGCTTGTATCATCGTTGAGCCAGTAGCGGGTAACATGAACTGTATCCCTCCTGTAGAAGGCTTCCACGAAGGTCTACGTGAAATCTGTGATCAAGAAGGTGCATTGCTAATCTTTGATGAAGTAATGACAGGTTTCCGCGTTGCTGAAGGTTGTGCTCAGGCTTACTACAACATCAAGCCAGACCTAACGTGTCTTGGTAAAGTGATTGGCGGCGGCATGCCTGTCGGTGCTTTCGGTGGTCGTAAAGACGTGATGCAATACATCGCACCAACTGGCCCTGTTTACCAAGCGGGTACGCTTTCAGGTAACCCTGTTGCAATGGCTGCTGGCTACGCATGTTTGAACCTTCTACGAGAAGAAGGCAACGAAAAGCGTCTAGCTTCAAAAACTAAGCAGTTGGCAAAAGGCTTCAAGCAACTTGCTGACAAGCACGGCATCCCGATGCTAGTTCATCAAGTTGGCGGTATGTTTGGTTTCTTCTTCACAGATCAAGAAACTGTGACGTGCTACGAAGATGTAACTAAGTGTGATGTAGAACGCTTCAAGCGCTTCTTCCACCTAATGTTAGATCACGGTGTTTACCTTGCACCTTCAGCATTCGAAGCAAGCTTTACTTCTCTTGCTCATGGTTCAAAAGAACTTGATGCAACACTAGAAGCTGCTGACCGCTCTCTTGCGATCATTGCTGCTGAAAGCAAATAATCGAAAGCACTTTATAAGTCGCTAACCGATTGAATTTAGGGCTGCATTAAATGCAGCCCTTTTTTATATATCGCGCTCACCAGCCACAAATATGACAGCTTATTTAGCCGTCGACTAAGGCTAAAGCTGAACCAAAAGCATTAACGTTCCCAGAAAAGGAAAACCAACAACATCAAGGTACCAAGGAACATTCTGAACCAAGGGATCTCTTTTTTTGTTTGCTGTTCTTCGTCTTGGCATTTCTTATCTTTATTACAGCATCCCATTATCAAAACTCCTCATTGCTAACTCTCTGTTTTGCAGCCATTATAAACTCAGAACGCAAATATAGAGACCATTACCGTGTCAGAAAAACTCAAAATCAATTCCAGCCACTGGGTGATCATCATTGCCCTACTCGCGGCGGCTTATGCTTGTTACTTGCTTATCGAGCCATACGTTAACTCTATCGTGATGGCCTTTATCATTTCACTATTGATGTTCCCAATCCATGAGTGGCTTGAAAAAAAGCTCCCGAATAAAGAAAACATCGTCTCTCTGCTGTCTTGTATCATACTGACCTTCATTATTGTTATCCCTTTATTGGCAGTATTCGCAGCAATTGTTCAGCAAGGTTCTCTGTTCTCTCAGAATACTTACCAATGGGTGACCCACGGTGGCATTCAGACTCTGTTTGCTCATCCGTTAGTGGTCAAAGCGCTGTCATTTGTGAATAACTACCTGCCTTTCGACAACATTGAGCCCCAAGCCATCGCACAAAAAGTCGGTGAGTTTGCGACCAGCTTTGGTTCTAAGCTAGTTGGTATCAGTGCGAAAATCTTAGGTGACGCAACCAATTTCTTGATGGATTTCTTCTTGATGCTGTTCGTTTTGTTCTTCTTATTAAGAGATCATGACAAAATCATCAGTGTGGTTCGTCATATTCTGCCGCTGTCTCGTAGCCAAGAAGACAAACTTCTAACAGAGATAGAACAAGTATCTAAATCAGCAGTAATGGGCTCATTCTTAACCGCAATCGCGCAAGGTTTTGCCGGCGGTTTAGGTATGTGGATTGCCGGTTTCCCAGGTCTATTCTGGGGTACTATGATGGGCTTTGCCTCTTTCATCCCAGTTGTGGGTACCGCATTAATCTGGATTCCAGCAGCAACCTACTTGTTCCTAACTGGTGATACAACGTGGGCGATTTTCCTAACGGTTTACTGTGTAGCGATTGTTGGTTCAATTGATAACCTTCTGCGTCCGCTGCTAATGCAAGGCAGTGCAGGCATGAATACCCTGATGATCTTCTTCTCACTATTGGGTGGTATTCAACTGTTTGGCCTAATTGGTCTTATCTACGGACCATTGATTTTTGCGATTACCATTGTCCTATTCAACATCTACGATGAAGAGTTTAAGGACTTTTTAAACCAGCAAGACAAGAGTTAACGAACTTGACGTCAACTTGATTGGCGAACCCGTATTAAACACTTCAAGCTTTGGGCGGATTATGCGAAAATCCGCCCTCATTTTTTGCTAACGATTCAACAGAGTGTCCTATGTCAGCTTATATTGCACCAAGCCAGATTGCTCAACGCCAACTCGCCTACTTTGAAGGCAAACATGTTTTAGTTGCCGGTGAGGCAGAAGACTTGTTCCCTGTTGAGTTAGCGAAGCATTGTGAATCTGTCTCTGTGTTTACTTCTAATTACAGCTACTACCGTCAATTAGAAGGCTACAACACCATCCAACGTTTTTATGGTGCGGAGTTTACCGAAGAGACCAAAGCCGACTTAGTGATGTTGTACTGGCCAAAAGCCAAAGCGGAAGCGGAATTTTTGTTGGCGATGCTATTTGCCAAGCTAGGCAAAGATACCGAGATCGTCGTGGCTGGTGAAAACCGTTCAGGCGTGAAAAGCATCGAGAAGATGTTTGCTCCTTACGGCAAAGTTGTTAAATACGATTCAGCGCGTCGTTGCTCTTTCTACTGGGGTCAATGCTTCGAGCAACCACAAGCGTTCAACCTGCAAGACTGGTTTAAGACCTACACGGTTAACATTGGTGAGCAATCACTTACGGTAAAAAGCCTTCCTGGCGTCTTCAGTCACGGTCAATTCGATGTCGGTAGCCAACTTCTGTTGGATACTCTGCCAAAACTAAAAGGCAAGGTACTGGATTTTGGCTGTGGTGCAGGCGTATTGGGCGCGGTGATGGCATCTCGTAACCCAGATATCGAGCTAGAAATGTGCGACATCAGTGCATTTGCCGTGGCATCAAGCCAAGCAACGCTAGAAGCGAATGGTTTAACGGGTAAAGTATTCGCTTCAGATGTCTATTCTGATACCGCACAAGACTATCAGTTCATCATCAGTAACCCACCATTCCATTCAGGTTTAGACACTAGTTACAGCGCGACTGAGACCTTGCTTGCTCAGGCTCCTAAGCATTTGAAGCGTTCTGGTGAGATGATTATTGTTGCGAATAGTTTCTTAAAATACATTCCAATTATTGAACAAGCGTTTGGAAAATGCGCGACTCTAAATAAGACCACTAAATTCGCGATCTATCACGCAAACAAATAACCTCTCTAGCACAGCGCAGGGTCATTATCTGCGCTGTCTGTTCATATTTTTGTCAAAACTCTATAAAAATGAGCTTTTGCACACGCTTTAAATACCACTTACTTGTCAAAGTAAAAAAACTCGTTAATTTCGTTAAATTGGAACCCGTTAATTCTATTCTCTGTACTTGTTTTCGCCCCTTTTAGCAGTACATCAAAGGAAAGTAGTACCCAATTTATGTTTAGATTCTATCGTAAGCAGAAGTTTAAGCGCCTTCAAAATACCCTAATGCTGGCATTTCTTGTCCTCAGTATTACCCCTGTGACACTTATCGCGATATTTTTCCTCCAATCGCACAGTCAGGATCTCCAGGAACAAAGCACCTCACACCTTGTTTCGGTTCGTGATACTAAGCAGCAGCAAATTGTCGATTACCTACAAGCTCAAGAATCCCAAGTGATGGGCTTTGTTCGCTCAGAATTGGCCAATGCCAGTGGCGGGCGATTTTATGGTTTGATCAATGCATTTCAACGATTGGGGTTAGATATTGACGAGGCACGCAGTAATGCACAGCAGCGCTATATTCAAGGCTCTGGCGATCAAATCAAAACGTCGATCCTCCCTGAATCCAGCAGCTTTATTGGCAGCGAGCGTTATCGCCTGCTCCACAAGCGCTACCATAATGCTTACCTAGAACTGCTTAAACGCTCTGATTTTGACGATATTCTCTTAGTTGATATCAACGGTAACGTCGCTTATTCCGTCTTTAAAAATGACGATTACGGCACCAATCTGCTGACAGGAAAATACAAGGACTCCAACCTAGGTATTACCTTTCAACGACTAGCCAAAGACGTAACCGACCGACGCAAATCTAACGAAGATTACACGCCGGTTATCGTTTCTGACTTTAAAGACGAGAATGGCAAACAGACCGCATGGCTAGGCGCACCTATCGTTCAACAAGGCTACCTACACAGTTACGCGATGTTTAGGCTACCAATCAACGGCATTACTAAGTTGATTGCGGATCTCAACAAGAGTTCGAATATTCAAACGCTGCTTGTAGGTGATGATCACCTACCGCGTAGCCTTGCTCATTCACAAGAATCTATCAACTTGAGCCTAGATGTTGTCGATAAAGCATTGGCTGGCGAAACAGCGGTTGGCACCTTCGACAACACCCTAGATCAAGCGATCATCGCGGCATATACGCCAATTGAGCTGAAATACGCAACATGGGCTCTTGTCGTAGAGCTGCCAGAGAAAGAGGCGTTTGCCCGTATTCATCAGTTAGAAAAGATCTTCGTGATCGTGATGCTAACGGCGATCATTCTGGTAGTCGTTGCATCGCACTATCTGTCTAACTTCATCACATCCCCACTGCTTAAACTGACGTGGGCTGCCGAAAAAGTATCGGCGGGTGATCTCGATGAAACCATGATCAATACCGAGCGCAAAGATGAGATAGGCCGACTCGCGGTGAGCTTCGAAAGAATGCAGCGATCTATTCGTGAAAAAATGCAGCTCATCAAAAGCCAAAACGATGAGCTTGAGGACAACCTTAAGACCATTCAAAAGCAAAACGAAGAGTTACAACTGGCCAATAAACTCAAAGATGAGTTCTTAGCGACTACTTCACATGAATTGAGAACACCACTGCATGGCATGGTGGGTATCGCTGAAGCGTTGATATCTGGAGCTAACGGCCCTATTCCTGCTAATCAGAAATATCAGTTGGATATCATCATCAATAGCGGTCAGAGATTGGCGACCTTGGTTGATGATCTGCTTGATTATCACAAGATGCGCTATGGCAGCTTAGATATTAAGAAATCAGCCGTTGATTTGTCGGCAGCCACCAGCTTGGTCCTAGAGTTGTCTCATCACCTATTGGGCAATAAGCCAATCCGTATTATTAACCAAGTCCCAAGTGATTTAGGTCTGGTTTCATCGGATCCTCAACGACTTGAGCAAGTGATGTATAACTTGGTCGGCAATGCCATCAAGTACACCTCAGAAGGTAAAATTGTTATCTCTGCCAGCGTTATCGATGACAACATTCGTGTGCAAGTTGTCGATACTGGCCAAGGTATACCGGCCGAGTACCTTGAGCACATCTTTGAGCCATTGATTCAAGCAGGCCAAGATGCGAGTAACTACCGCCAAGGTGCAGGGCTTGGACTATCGATCAGCCGTCAGTTGATCGAGCTAATGGGCGGTTCACTGTACGTAAGTAGCCAACCAATGCTTGGCACTACGTTTAGCTTTACCCTGCCCCTAGCGACTCAAGGTGAGCTGGACAGTTACAACGAATCCGGTCATTACTCGCACTTCCAAGCGCCTGATTTAATTGATAACAGCCAACAAGAAAACAGTGTTATCAGTGAAAACCCAGATGGCCCGTTATTGGTTATCGCCGATGATGAGCCGGTTAACCTGCGAGTATTAGACAGCTTCTTGAAGTTAGAAGGTTATCGAGTACGTACTGCATGTGATGGCCCTGAAACCATTGAACTGATTGAAAAAGAGAAGCCAGAGCTGCTTCTACTCGACATCATGATGCCAGGAATGAGCGGCTATCAGGTTTGTGAAGCACTGAGAAAGCAATACGATCATGCTCAGTTGCCAATCATCATGCTAACGGCACTCAACCAAGCAGAAGACCGTGTTCGAGGTTTCGAAGCGGGTGCCAATGACTACTTGTCTAAACCGTTCAACAAACAAGAACTGGCGGCTCGAATTACAGCACATCTATCAGCAAGCAAAGCTGAACAGAGACGCCTTGAAAACGATCAACTGCAACTCGAACTCAAACATAGAGCGATGGTTGAAGCTAACTTGTTAGAAACTCAAGGCCGCTTATTAGAGCAGCTAGAATCGGCACCTGAAGCCATCATCTGTATTCGCGATGACCAACGCATTCGTTTTGCTAACGAAGCCGCGGCGAAGCTATTCAGACGCGGACAGGAGCAACTCAAACGCTCAATGGCTGACGAGATCATTGCACCTAAATACCTTAAGGTAGAACAAGCCCACTACTGCGGTGATATTGATATCTATATAGACGATACACGTCAGCGCATACCAAGTGACATCCTTAAGCTGCCTGAAGGCTCAGGGCTCGACACCATGTATATCTTTAATGTAGGTGGTGGTGTTAACTCAAACCGAATCAATAACCTTGAAACGGCGGTTGAGGCTCTCTCTAGTTATGCCTTTGAAGGCGACAAAGATAAGTTACAGCAGCTGAAAGAGCTTGGCGGAGAATTTACTCGTCTTGCTGACAAGGCAACCGGTGAAGGTAAAAACAAGCAAGAGTTAATGCGTGAGGTACTGGTCGATGCGATGACGAATGCCATCATCTACTGGGAATCGGTGACTGGTGAAACCAAGTTTGCTTTCGCCGAGAAGAGTGGCTTGTGGCGCGTCTACTTAGACCGCAGTACGCTGCAAACTCGAACGCTAGACAAATACCTACGCGTAGAAACCCTACCGAAAACGCCTCGCTGGCGAACGGTACTGAGCTCAATCGAATTCATTCTGGAACACTGCAAAGAACAGACACCAGAAAGAACCCACATTGAGATGCTAAGAGATAAACTGCAGAAACTACTGACCAGTTAAACCCTGAACCAACATCACGATACTTTGAATAATGGAGCCCACCTAGCGTGGGCTTTTTTGTACGCCTAATAATCACAAAAAGTAGAATCCCAACGCTTGCAACGCACTTTTTTTACGCCTTTAAACAAGGGGAAATTCACGCTAATTACTCACAGTGCGTGCTGGTAACCGTCAGTACTTTTCGTTCTATTCTCAATCATATCTGACCGTTATCTGACTCTTTGTTGCAGTTTGAGAAGCGAGTCACAACAGAACGGCAGATTTAATTTTCTAGGGAAATTTAACGTAAAACTGGCAAGTGACCGAGATCTACAATTATACCAACTTAGGGTAAAGCATTATAATAAAAAGCCTTTAAAGTTAGTGAATACTTACAACCTGCAAGAACCTCAAAACCAAATGCGAGTCACATCACTTTAACAATTGCGTACAAAAAACCACCAAAGCAACCTATTTTGACGTTAATGACGTGGGGTTGTGTGTTTTTAACGTTTTTGACGGGAAACGAGTTTGATTAATTCATCGATAAGGTGTTTTCTTACTCCTGCCAAAGGCCTACAGGCCACTCTTACCACTTCTCAGAATCAACGATGAATCTGGAGCAACGAAGAAGAGGTAGGCCTTTAACCAGAGTGTGTATCTACTAAACAATTTAGCGACAGATAACATTCAATCCATTAGTGAAATGAAAGCAAATAGTAAGGAACAGCTATGCTTGCCAATATAAAAAAAACAGCAATAGCAACAGCAATTATTGCAACTGCTACAACAGGTTTTGCATCAGTAGCAACCGCTGCAGAACGCAGTGAACTGACCGTTCACCCGAAAGAGTACACTACATTCGTACGTAACTTTAACCCGTACCTTGGTGCTACTAACCTACATACTACAACTGACTTCATGTATGAGCCGCTAGTAGTATTTAACGAAATGCACGGTAACACTCCAGTGTTCCGTCTAGCTGAAAACTTCAAGATGTCAGATGATCTGATGAGCGTTGTTTTCGACATTCGTAAGGGTGTTAAATGGTCAGACGGAGAAACTTTCTCTGCTGATGATGTTGTTTTTTCTTTCAACCTTGTAAAAGAGAAGCCAGAGCTTGACCAATCTGGTATCAACTCTTGGGTAACTTCTGTAGAAAAACTGAACGACAACCAAGTTAAGTTCACACTAACAGAAGCAAACTCAAACGTACCTTACGAGATTGCTAAAGTACCTGTAGTACCTAAGCACATCTGGAAAGACGTTAAAGATCCATCAACGTTTACCAATGAGAACCCGGTAGGTTCTGGTCCATTTACAGAAATCGATACGTTTACAGCGCAGCTATACATCCAGTGTGCAAACCCGAACTACTGGGATGCAGACAACCTAGATGTTGACTGTCTACGTGTTCCACAAATTGCGAACAACGACCAATTCCTAGGTAAAGTTGTAAACAGTGAAATGGACTGGACGTCTTCTTTCGTTCCAGATATCGATCGTACATACGCAGCAGCTAGCCCTAAACACCACTACTGGTACCCGCCAGCAGGTACACAGGCATTCATCGTTAACTTCAAGCACCCAGATGCTGCGAAGCATGAAGCATTGAGCAACGTTGAATTCCGTCGTGCTTTCTCTATGGCTCTTGACCGTCAAACTATCATCGACATCGCATTCTACGGTGGCGGTACTGTAAACGATTTCGCATCGGGTCTTGGCTACGCGTTTGAAGCTTGGTCTGATGAAAAAACTCATGACAAGTACAAAGGCTTCAACACTTACAACGCTGAAGGCGCGAAGAAGCTTCTTGCTGACGCTGGCTTCAAAGATGTAAACAAAGATGGTTTTGTTGACACTCCATCAGGCAAGTCTTTCGAACTAATGATTCAATCGCCAAACGGCTGGACTGACTTCAACAACACAGTTCAACTAGCGGTAGAACAGCTAAACGAAATCGGTATTAAAGCAAAAGCTCGTACACCTGACTTCTCTGTTTACAACCAAGCAATGCTTGAAGGTACATACGACGTAGCATACACAAACTACTTCCACGGTGCGGATCCATACACGTACTGGAACAGTGCTTACAACTCATCACTACAATCTGGTGATGGTATGCCTCGTTTCGCAATGCACTTCTACAAAAACGACAAGCTAGATGGTCTTCTAAACAGCTTCTACAAAACAGCTGATAAGAACGAGCAGCTAGACATTGCACACGGTATCCAGCAAATCATCGCTGCAGACCAAGTGACAATCCCTGTGATGTCTGGTGCTTACATGTACCAATACAACACAACTCGCTTCACTGGTTGGTGGAACGAAGAAAATCCAAAAGGCCGTCCAAACATTTGGGCTGGTATTCCAGAGCGTCTACTTCATGTACTGGACCTAAAACCAGTTAAATAAGTAATCGTTCAATCCTTGCGGCGTAACCTCTTACGCCGCTTATAAAAATCCCCACACTCTCAATTGAAAGTATGGCGCTAGTCGTCAGGGGATTTTTCGTTCCAAATTTCGCTAGGAGCGACCTGAATCCAGAAACAGGGAAACAATCTGGGTGAGTAAGGTGTGAGTTATGGGTTATTTTTTAAGACGTTTGTCATTTTATTTTGTCGCGCTATTAGTTGCTGCGACGTTAAACTTTATTATTCCAAGAGCAATGCCTGGTGACCCAGTTACCATGATGTTTGCGAACGCTTCTGTACAAGTTACTCCAGAGCGTATTGCTGCAATGAAAGAACTATTAGGCTTCGTTGATGGTGGCTACTTAGTTCAATACGTGGCGTACATGAAGAACATTCTTAGCTGGGAACTTGGTACATCAATTCAATTCTACCCACTTTCTGTAAACACACTGTTGGGTGGAGCATTCGGTTGGTCGCTTTTCTTAGCCGGCACCGCAGTTATTCTTTCTTTCTCGATTGGTTCAATCCTAGGTATTTTCGCAGCGTGGAAACGCGGCAGTAAGTACGATGCCTTCGTAACGCCAGGGATGCTGATTCTACAAGCCGTTCCTCAAGTTGTTATCGCGATGATTGCACTATTTACCTTTGCAATTGGCTTGAAGTGGTTCCCAACAGGGTATGCCTACACCGCTGGTACTATACCTGATTGGACAAGCTGGGCATTCATTAAAGATGTCGCTTACCACGCCTTCTTACCACTGTTCTGTGCTTCTGTTGTTCAAATTGGTGGCTTCCTAGTAAACATGCGTAACAACATGATCAACCTATTAGCCGAAGACTACATCACCATGGCGAAAGGCAAAGGCCTGAGCGAAAACCGAGTGGTATTCAACTACGCAGCTCGTAACGCGATGCTACCTAGTGTGACAGCCCTGTCAATGTCGCTAGGTATGGCAATCGGCGGTCAGTTAATTATCGAAATCATCTTTAACTACCCAGGTCTTGGCAGCGTACTTTTCAACGCAATTAACGCTCGTGACTACCAAGTACTGCAAGGTCAGCTGCTTATCATGACGCTATTCATGCTGTTCTTTAACCTAGTTGCAGACATGCTTTACGTTGTTCTTGACCCTCGTCTTCGTAAGGGTGGTAAATAATCATGAAAGACTTTTTAAAACTCATTTGGCGTAACCCGATGGCCCTAACAGGCGTCATCATCCTAAGTATTTTTATTCTTGGCGCGATTGCAGCTCCATTAATCACCAAACATGTACCAGACAAGCGTACAGGTAACCCACACGAATATCCTGGTTTCGTGGTGAAGTCTGCACAAACTAACCCTGATGGCTGGGTTGCTCAAAATCTAGCAGACGACCGTCGTACATTGATCATGTCTAAAAAGGCAGACCACGTACTAGGTACAACTCGTATGGGTCGTGACGTTTGGTCTCAAGTGGTATACGGCGCACGCGTATCTCTTGCTGTAGGTTTTGGTGCGGGTCTAACCGTATGTTTACTCGCAACTGTTATTGGTGTTTCTGCAGGTTACTTCGGTGGCCGTGTCGATGACGTTCTAACAGCCGCAATGAACATCATGCTGGTAATCCCTCAATACCCATTACTGTTCGTAGTAGCAGCCTTTATCGGTGAGGCAGGGCCACTCACCATAACCTTGGTTATCGGCTTTATGTCTTGGGCTTGGGGTGCCCGTGTTGTTCGCTCCCAAACCTTAGCACTGCGTGAAAAAGAGTTTGTAAAAGCCGCTGAAGTTTTGGGTGAATCTTCATTCCGCATCATCTTCGTAGAGATTCTGCCAAACCTTATCTCTATCGTTGGCGCAAGCTTCATCGGTTCGGTGATGTACGCAATCATGATGGAAGCAACCATCTCGTTCCTAGGTCTTGGTGACCCGAACACAATCAGCTGGGGCATCATGCTTTACAACGTTCAAACCTCTTCATCAATGCTGATTGGCGCTTGGTGGGAACTGCTGGCTCCTTGTATCGCACTGACACTACTTGTAACTGGCCTTGCTCTACTTAACTTCGCGGTCGATGAAATTGCTAACCCGCAACTGCGTTCTCACAAAGGCATGAAGCGTTGGAAGAAACTAGCAGCTCAAGACAAAGAAGAACGTGAACCAGAACTACCACCACAAAATGCACTTTGGAGCGGAGATAAATAATCATGTCTGAACCACTAATTTCTATCCGCAACTTATGCGTGGATTACATCACAGAGTCTGGCGATGTTCGTGCGTGTAACAACGTAAGTTTCGACATCGCTCCAGGTGAAGTCTTCGGCCTAGCTGGTGAATCTGGCTGTGGTAAATCAACGGTCGCTTTCTCTCTTATGCGTCTTCATAAGCCGCCCGCTTACATCAGTGGTGGTGAGGTTATCTTCAACGGTGAGAACATCCTTGAATACAGTGATGACCGTATGCAGTCGTTCCGTTGGAGTGAGATGTCGATGGTATTCCAGAGCGCGATGAACGCACTCAACCCAGTACTACCGATGGAAGAGCAGTTCTGTGACGTAATCATGCGTCACACCAACATGACTCGCGAGCAAGCTAAGCAGCGTGCTGAAGGTCTACTTGAAATCGTCGATATTCACCCGAGCCGATTGAGTGACTATCCTCACCAATTCTCTGGCGGCATGCGTCAGCGCTTGGTTATTGCTATCGCGTTAGCACTGAATCCAAAGCTGATCATTATGGATGAGCCGACAACCGCACTTGATGTGGTTGTGCAACGCGAAATCCTACAAAAGATCTATGCACTAAAAGAAGAATTTGGCTTCTCAATTCTGTTCATCACCCATGACTTGTCATTGATGGTCGAGTTCTCTGACCGCATCGGCATCATGTACTCAGGTGAGCTAATCGAAGTGGCTAACTCTCAAGATATTCTAGAAAACCCTTACCACCCTTACACCAAAGGGCTGGGAAATTCTTTCCCTCCACTGACAGGGCCAAAGACAAAGTTAGCAGGTATTCCGGGTAACCCTCTGAACCTGTTAGAGATCCCTGAAGGGTGTCGTTTCCAAGCTCGTTGTGACCGTGTACATGAAAAGTGTACCAAGGTGCCAACCAAGCTGCGTTCTATCGACCCGGGACATTTGTCTAACTGCCACCTGTACGGTGACCCAATAGTACAAAGGAAGCTATAGCTTGCACGCTGACTCAGCGTGAATAACGAACAAGGCGGCTCGACCGCCTAAAAACAAGCAAAGCGAATAAGGATTCTGGAGACAATTATGAGCAAAGATTTCGGTCAATTATTGGTAGAAGGCAAGAATGTCGTAAAAGACTTCCCAATAAGCAGTACCACCATTCAAACCCCAATGATGCGTGCGATTAACGACGTGTCATTCAAGATGTACAAAAGCCGTGGCCTAGCAGTGGTTGGTGAGTCTGGTTCAGGCAAATCAACAACCGCAAAAATGATCGCAAAAATGTACGCACCTTCAGGCGGCACGATCGAATACAAAGGTCGTGATATCCAAGAGATCTCAAGCAGAAAAGATCTTATGCACTACCGTGAAGGCGTGCAGATGGTATGGCAAGACCCGTTTGGTTCATTGAACCCAACGCACAATATCTTCCACCACATTGCTCGACCACTGTTGATCCACAAGAAAGTATCTCCGGGCAACAAGAAAGAGCTAGAAGAACGTGTTTACGATCTTTTAGAGCAAGTGGGCCTGATCCCACCAAAAGAGACGGCGAAGAAGTACCCTCACCAACTGTCTGGCGGCCAACGTCAACGTGTCAACCTAGCCCGCAACATCGCGGTAGGTGCCGAAGTTGTACTAGCCGATGAGCCAACTTCAATGCTTGATGTATCGATTCGTGCCGGTGTTTTGAACCTGATGGAAGAGATGAAGTTCGAGAAGCAAATGTCTCTGCTTTACATCACTCACGATATCGCAACCGCTCGTTACATCGCTGAAGACCTTTCGGTGATGTACGTGGGACACATGGTGGAATGGGGCGATACCGATGACGTGATTGCTAATCCTCAGCACCCATACACCCAATTGCTTGTTTCGGCCGTTCCAGATCCTAAGAAGTCGATCCACGAGCAACTTGCAGGCAACAAAGGTGAGATTCCTCTGTGGACACCAGTATCAGCAGGCTGCCCATTTGCAGGCAGATGTACTCACGCAATGGATAAGTGCAAAGAGCAGCTACCAGGGGTTACGCAGCTCGCTGATAACCACTTTGTGCGCTGTTACCTACACGAAAGCTAAGTAATAAAACCCAAGTTAGGGTCTTCGGACCCTAACTATTTATATCCAAAACATTCAAGTACCTAGCCAATAGAAACTAGGACTGTCGGAGAATATTGATGCTGTTATTGACCAACCATATTGGCTATGAGTCCACAGGCCCGAAGCAAGCTATCCTACAAACTAAGAAAGCTCGCCTATCAAGCACTACGGCTCTACTCGTCTGTGCTGACAACCATATGACTGTCGGAAATTTTGATGTGGTTAAACAAGGCCGCGTAGCAAATTGGCATCAAGGGCAATTCTTCACTATTGATTTCAGTTCAGTCACTGAATCTGGTCGCTACTACCTACGTTTTGACAACCTGCGTTCAGAAGTATTTGAGATTGGTAGCAACCTATTAATGAACCACACGTTTTCTGATGTGCTTCATTACTTTAAGTCACAACGCTGTGGCGGTATTTTCGACAAAAAAGATCGACAAGCACAAATTCTAGGTACCGACCGATACGTCGATGTCCACGGTGGATGGTATGACGCATCAGGTGATGTCAGTAAGTATTTTAGCCACCTGTCTTATGGTAACTACCTAAACCCACAACAAATTCCGATGGTCGTTTGGAACATGCTAAAAAGCGTACGCTTGACTGGCCATAACCCAGACTTCCCGAAATTCTCCATGATTCGTCTAACGGAAGAGGCTCTGTTCGGTGCCGACTTCTTAGTGCGTATGCAAGACGCTGACGGATACTTCTATATGACGGTATTCGACAAATGGAGCAAAGATATCAACCAACGCGATATCTGCGCTTATGCGACTCAAGAAGGTCATAAATCAACGGACTTACAAGCGGGCTACCGACAAGGTGCAGGTGTTGCTATCGCAGCATTAGCCGCAGCTTCTGAGCTTGAAATCTCTGGCAGCTACTCGAGCCACACATACCTTGAAATGGCGGTTAAGGGTTACTGGCATCTAAAAGAGTACAACCTCCAGTATCTAAACGATGGTGAAGAGAACATCATCGATGAGTATTGCGCCCTACTCGCAGCCAATGAGCTGTATCGCGTAACACAAGACCAGCAATACCTATCAGAAGCAAGAACTTGGGCGACTCGTTTAATCTCTCGTCAGCAATCCGATGATTCATTTGAGCACTTCTGGTCGGCAAACTCTGATGGCTCTCGTCCATACTTTCACGCAGCTGAAGCCGGTCTTCCTGTGATTGCACTATGTGAATACATCGACAATGAAACCGATGCTGAATTAAAAGAACAGGCGCGCACAGTTGTTGAACAAGCTTGTCAGTTCGAAATCAACATCACCGACAAAGTCACCAACCCATTTGGCTATCCAAGACAATACGTTAAATCTGTCGATGGTGATAAACGTGATGCCTTCTTCGTCGCTCAACAGAACGAAACCGGTTACTGGTGGCAAGGCGAGAACGCACGCCTTGGCTCACTCGCAACCATGGCTTACCTAGTTCAACCGCACATTAAAGATAGCGAACTTCAAGAGCGCTTAATCCAGCTTTCACAAAATAGCCTTGATTGGATCTTGGGCCTCAACCCATACCACATGTGCATGCTCGATGGTCATGGCCATAACAACCCAGACTACCTACCTCAGCTTGGGTTCTTCAATGCGAAAGGCGGTATCTGTAATGGCATCACAGCTGGTTTTGAAGATGAACAAGACATTGCGTTCAATCCACCAGCACAAAAAGATGACATGCTTCAAAACTGGCGCTGGGGTGAGCAATGGATCCCTCATGGTGCGTGGTTCTTATTAGCAACCGCTGCACAGTTCAACTTCTTAGCTCAGCGTAAGGAGCAATAATAATGACTCTTTACTACGTCGGTATTGATGGTGGTGGTACTTCTTGTCGTGCTCGTATTCGTGACGCTCAAGGCAAACTGATTGGTGAAGCGAAAAGTGGCAGTGGCAACATCCTTTTGGGTGTTGATGTTGCGATGAGCTCAATTATTGATGCCATCACAAAAGCGGCACAACAAGGGCAACTCAACTCAGACCATTTTTCAAATATGCATGTTGGCCTAGCGCTGGCTGGCGCTGAGCAAAAATCAGCATGGTTCGACTTCATGGCTCAACCACACCCTTTCGCAAGCATGACACTAAATACCGACGCTTATGGCGCTTGCATTGGTGCTCACAATGGCCAAGACGGCGCAATCATGATCGGTGGTACGGGTTCTTGCGGTATCTTCCTAAAAGACGGTGAGCAATATGTGGTTGGCGGTCGTGAATTTCCGATTTCAGATCAAGGCGGCGGCGCAGTCATGGGCTTACGTTTGATTCAACAAGTCTTGCTTGCAGAAGACGGTATTCGCAACAAAACCCCGCTGACTCTACATGTGATGAATCACTTTAATAATGATGTGGATGCCATTGTCGAATGGTCAAAAGGTGCTATTCCAAAGGATTACGGTCAATTCTCACCAGTTATTTTTCAACTCGCTAACGAAGGTGACGAACTGGCTATCGATATGCTCAAGCAAACCGCGGCTGATATCGAAATGTTTGTCTTAGCACTGCATCGAAAAGGCGCTGACAAGGTGTGCTTAATGGGAAGTATCGCTGAGCGTATTCTCAACTGGCTATCACCACCAGTACAACAATGGATCGTTAAACCTCAATTCGACGCTATTGAAGGCGCATTGATGTTTGCCGGAAAACCACAACACAACTTGTATCAACAGGCTTAGCAGGGAAGTTATATGAATTATCGCATCGACTTAGCTGTTCTTTCTGAACAAAAAAATAACTGCCGATTTGGCCTTACGGTACATAACTTAAGTGACCTCGACGTAAAAGATTGGTCTCTGCACTTTGCATTTGATCGTTTCATCCTTCCAGAGAGTTTATCGCAAGGAGAGCTGACTCAAGTTGGCAGCTTTTGCTCATTCACACCAAGTTCGTCAGTGTTAAAGGCCAACAACCATTACTACCTTGAATTCAGTATTCAAAGCGCACCATTCCGCTTCTATTCTGATGGCCTTAACGATGCCTTTATCCAGTCACATAATGATGGAGAAACATCGGTACTCCCTGTCGCGATATCACCCATAGTACTGGCTTCGCCATACCGTGAACGCAATCAAATACCTGAAGTTAACGCTGCTGAGATTGCATTGATTCCTCAGCCTAATCAGATCGAATTTCAGCAAGGTAGTTTCGCGCTAAGTAACTTCGCGCTAAATAACGACTGCAGAATTGAGGTTCAATCTCATCTTGCTGATAAGGCAGTCTCTTGGTTCCAGCAAGAGTTGCTCTCGACCTTTGAGCTGTCTCTTTCGACCGCGCTTTCAGCTGAACTTTCAAAAGACGAAAGCGGCAACATTCTATTTCGCAGCAACCCGACGTTAGATGAAGCCGAATACAAACTGACCATCACTGCACAACAGATTATTGCTGAATCAGGCAGCCAGTCGGGCTTTACACACGCTGTGGCAAGCTTGATTCAACTAGTTCAACAACTGGACGCAGAGAACTTCTCTCTACCATGTTGCAAGATAGCCGACCAACCGCGCTTTAAGTACCGCGGCATGATGTTGGACTGCGCTCGTCACTTCCACTCAGTAGAGCAAGTGAAGCGTTTAATCAATCAACTGGCGCACTACAAGTTCAACGTATTTCATTGGCACCTAACTGACGATGAAGGTTGGAGAATTGAGATAAAGAGCCTGCCACAGCTAACAGAAATTGGCGCTTGGCGTGGCCCTGATCATGCACTAGAGCCGCAATATACCCACATTGCGGAAAACTACGGCGGCTTCTACACGCAACAACAAATTCGTGAAGTCATTGAATATGCAGAGCAACGCAGCATCACGGTGATCCCAGAGATCGATATTCCGGGACACTGCCGTGCCGCAATCAAATCACTGCCTGACATGTTGGTAGAGCAAGCTGACACTACTCAATACAAAAGCATTCAGCACTACAACGACAACGTCCTAAATCCAGGTTTACCAGGCACTTACCAATTTCTAGATGCAGTTATTGAAGAAGTCGCAGAGCTGTTCCCGAGCGAATTAATTCACATGGGTGCAGACGAAGTGCCACCGGGAGTGTGGAGCAACAGCCCTGCTGCTCAAGCGTTGATGAAAGAACACCAGTACCAAGACAGCAAAGACCTACAAGGTCACCTATTCCGCTATGCCGAAAACAAGCTTAAGCAACTCGGCAAACGCATGGTCGGCTGGGAAGAAGCACAGCACGGCGACAAAGTGAGTAAAGAGACCATCATCTACTCATGGCTCAGTGAAGAAGCGGCTGTCAATTGCGCTCGCCAAGGCTTTGATGTGGTGTTGCAACCTGCACAGTTTACCTATCTCGACATGACCCAAGATTATGCACCGGAAGAACCGGGCGTAGATTGGGCTGCCGTTATCCCATTAGAACAAGCTTATACCTACGAAGCACTTGCTGAGATATCCGACACCGACCCAATTCGTAAGCGGATCCGCGGAATTCAGTGTGCTCTATGGTGTGAGATCGTCACCAACCAAAAGCGTATGGATTACATGGTATTCCCAAGAATTAGCGCTTTAGCTGAAGGATGTTGGACACATAAAAACAACCGAAACTGGCTAGATTACCTATCTCGCCTAAAGGGGCATCTGCCATTACTCGACAAACTCAATGTTGATTATCGCAACCCTTGGAAAGCTCAATAAAACAAACCAAAGTGACACTCATATCGAGTGGTTGCTGACTCAAATTAAGGTGCTCAGTTAGATACGACTCAGCATCACTATTTAAAAATTAGCTGCATAGATGCAGTTTGTTAAAAAGGAAATGACAATGAAATACGGCTATTTCGATAACGACAATCGCGAATACGTCATCACTCGCCCTGATGTACCAGCACCTTGGACAAACTACCTAGGTACTGAAAAGTTTTGTACCGTGATTTCGCACAATGCGGGCGGTTACTCGTTCTACAATTCTCCGGAATACAACCGTGTTACTAAGTTCCGTCCAAACGGCACCTTTGACCGCCCAGGACACTATGTTTACCTGCGTGATGATGAGACGGGTGATTACTGGTCTATCTCTTGGCAACCAGTGGCAAAGAGCCTAGATGAAGCGAACTACGAAGTTCGTCACGGCCTGTCATACTCAAAGTTCAAATGTGAATACAGCGGCATTACCGCAACCAAGACGCTATTCGTACCTAAGGGTGAAGATGCAGAAGTTTGGGACGTTGTATTAAAGAACAACACTGACAAGCCACGTACTATCAGCACTTTCTCGTTTGTTGAGTTCTCTTTCAGCCATATTCAATCAGACAATCAAAACCATCAGATGTCTTTGTACTCTGCGGGCACGTCTTACCAAGAAGGTGTTCTGGAATACGACCTGTACTACAACACTAACGACTTTGAAGGCTTCTACTACCTAGCTTCAACTTTCTCACCAGACAGCTACGATGGCCAACGTGACAACTTCCTTGGTATGTACCGTGATGAAGCAAATCCAATTGCGGTTGAAAACGGTAAGTGTTCTAACAGCGCTCAAACTTGTTACAACCATTGTGGTTCTCTGCACAAGCAATTTACGATTCAACCCGGTGAAGAAGTTCGCTTTGCGTATGTACTCGGTATCGGTAAAGGCAACGGTGAACGCCTACGTGAGAAGTACCAAGACACAGCAAACGTAGACGCCGCTTTCCAAGGCATCAAAGATCACTGGGACGAGCGTTGCAACAAATTCCAAGTTAAGTCGCCAAACGAAGGCCTAGACACAATGATCAACACGTGGACGCTATACCAAGCGGAAACCTGTGTGGTTTGGTCACGCTTTGCATCATTCATCGAAGTTGGCGGTCGTACTGGTCTTGGTTACCGTGATACGGCTCAAGATGCTATTTCAGTACCCCATGCCAACCCACAAATGACCAAGAAACGTATTATCGACCTGCTTCGCGGCCAAGTGAAAGCGGGCTACGGTCTACACTTGTTCGATCCTGACTGGTTCGATCCAGAGAAAGCCGACGTTGAGCCATCAAAATCACCAACAGTTGTTCCAACACCGTCAGATGACGACAAGATCCACGGCATTGACGATACCTGTTCTGATGACCACCTATGGATCGTTCCGACCATTATCAAATACGTAATGGAAACCGGTGAGCACGACTTCTTTGATGAAGTGATCCCATACGCAGACGGTGGCGACGCGACAGTTTACGAACACATGAAAGCGGCACTGAACTTCTCTGCTGAATACGTGGGTCAAACGGGTATTTGTAAAGGCCTTCGTGCTGACTGGAATGACTGTTTGAACCTAGGTGGCGGTGAATCATCAATGGTTTCATTCCTACACTTCTGGGCGCTACAAGAATTCCTAGATCTTGCTAAGTTCCGTAATAACGATGCTGACGTTGCGAAATACACTGAAATGGCTGCTAACGTTCGCGAAGCGTGTGAAACGCACCTTTGGGATGACGAAGGCGGCTGGTACATCCGTGGTCTAACTAAAAATGGCGACAAGATCGGTACCGCTCAACAAGCTGAAGGTCGTGTACACCTTGAGTCAAACACGCTAGCCGTTCTATCTGGTGCTGTATCTCAAGAACGCGGTGAGAAAGCGATGGACGCTGTTGATGAGAACCTTTTCTCAGAATACGGCCTACACCTAAACTCTCCTTCATTTGCAACACCAAACGATGATATCGGTTTCGTAACTCGCGTTTACCAAGGCGTAAAAGAGAACGGCGCAATCTTCTCTCACCCTAACCCATGGGCCTGGGTAGCAGAAGCGAAACTAGGCCGTGGTGACCGTGCGATGAAATTCTATGACGCACTGAACCCATACAACCAAAACGACATGATTGAAACGCGTTACGCAGAACCATACTCGTACGTGCAGTTCATCATGGGTAAAGATCACCAAGACCACGGCCGTGCAAACCACCCTTGGTTAACCGGTACCTCTGGTTGGGCTTACTTCGCGGTAACCAACTTCATTCTTGGTGTTCGTACAGGCTTTGAAGGCTTAACGGTTGATCCTTGTATCCCGACTGATTGGCCAGAATTCGAGGTTACTCGTCAATGGCGTGGCGCAACTTACAACATCACAGTGCAAAACCCGAATGCAGTAAGCAAAGGCGTTGCCTCTATCACTATCAATGGTGAATCAGTTGAAGGCGCTATCCCAGTACAAGCAGAAGGCAGCGTGAACGATGTTGTCGTTGTTCTAGGCTAGTCACGCAATTTAACGAACAGCTCTTGTCTCAAGTCTTTACAGGCTTGAGACAATGAGACTAAAAGGATTTTCTAATGATTAAATTTGGTACAGGTGGCTGGCGCGCTTTCATTGGTGAGGAGTTCACTAGAGAAAACGTCCGTTTGGTAGCGCAAGCACTCGCTAACATCATCAACAACGAAGATGCAGCCAAGAATGGGTTTGTGATCGGCTATGACCGTCGTTTCCTTTCCGATAAAGCCGCATGTTGGTTTGCAGAAGTACTTGCGGCGAACAACATCAAAGTAAGCTTCATCGATAAGTTTGTTCCAACACCTATCGTGATGTTCCAAGCAAAAGAGATGGGATGCACCTACTCGGCGTGTATTACCGCCTCTCACAACCCAGCCGATTACAATGGCATCAAGGTATTCATTGAAGGTGGCCGTGATGCTGATGAGATCATCACAGAGAAGATCGAACAGCAAATCGCAACACTGACCAACGAAGATATTATTCGTGTCGATTTCGAGCAAGCGTTGAATGACAAAGAGATCGAAATCATCAACCCGATGAACGCCTTTGTTGATTCCATCATTAATGCCATCGATATTGAATCGATTAAGAAAGCGAATCTACGCGTGCTGATCGACCCAATGTTTGGTGTGGCGAAAAACGCTCTGCAAACCGTGCTGATTAACGGTCGCTGTGATGTCGACGTCATCAACGATGGCAAAAACCCAGATTTTGGTGGCTTAATGCCGTCGCCAAATGCTGCAACGCTGTATCGCTTGAAGCACTTAGTTGCAGCAGAAGGCTATGACATTGGTATTGGTACTGATGGCGATGCTGACCGTTTGGGAATCATCGATGAGAAAGGTCACTTCATTCACCCTAACGAAGTACTACTCCTACTTTACTACTACTTGCTGGAATACAAAGGTTGGAAGGGCTCTGTCGTTCGTAACATCGCAACCACACATCTACTGGATAAAGTCGCGGCGGATCATGGTGAGAAGAGCTTTGAGGTTCCTGTAGGCTTTAAGCACATCAGCTCACAAATGGAGGCCGATGACTCTCTGATTGGCGGCGAAAGTTCGGGGGGTTTAACCATTCGTGGTCATATCAAAGGTAAGGATGGCGTATTTGCTTCAAGCTTACTGGTTGAGATGATCAGTGTGACAGGCAAGAAGCTGTCTGAATTACTTGATGAGATTTACTCTAAATATGGCTATGCCTACACCGCAGAAGGCGATTATAAGTTTAAACCTTCAGAGAAAGAAGCGCTCTACACTAAGATCTACGTCGAGAAGCAACTGCCTGAATTTGAATACGAAATTGAAAGAGTCAGCTATGAAGATGGTGCCAAGGTGTACTTCAAGAATGGCGGCTGGGTGATTGCTCGCTTCTCAGGAACAGAGCCGTTACTGCGAATCTTCGCAGAAATGGAAGATAAAGACACTGCAGAACGTGTTCTTCAAAAAGTGAAAGACTTCCTCTCTCTATAGGCTTATAGAGTGCAGCAGTTTTGTATGGGACTTAACAAATCACTGCCTTGTTAAAGCCTATAAGTGAAGAACTCTTGCCCAGTACTTTGATTAAAGTGCTGGGCTTTTTTATCGCGATTCTTGTAACGATTAGTATCGCGTTATATCTCTTTAAAAAGCCAATACGCCTTTGGTATCGACTTTTACGTTGACCGGCATACCCACTTCAAGTGCTTCTGACGAGGTTGCTAATAACTTCTGACCATGCGCTTCGATTACATAACGACAGTGATCACCCATAAATTGCTGTTCTAGCACCGAAATAGCACTATCTTGCTCGTAACTTGCTTGGATATGCTGGGGCCTTAGCAGAAGCTCACATGTATTGCCGAACTCAATCTCCGTTTGCGGTTTGGCTTCAACCATACCCAAACTGGTTTCAAATTCATGCTCCGAAATACGCTGTGCATTGAGGTAGCTACCGCCACCCAAAAAGTCTGCAACAAACTTACTTGAAGGATGGAAATACAACTCAGATGCCGAACCATACTGCTCAATCACACCATGGTTCATTACTGCCATTTTATCTGCAAATGCGAACGCTTCTTCACGGCTGTGAGTTACGAAGATAGCTGTAACACCCTGCTTCTTAAAAATCTTGCGAATCTGAGAAATCAGCTCATGACGAACCTGAGTATCGATGTTTGAGAATGGTTCATCTAACAGTAGCAAGTCTGGCTTGTACGCCAAAGAACGAGCAATAGCGACACGCTGTTGTTGACCACCTGAAAGTTGGTGTGGGTAGCGGTCACCGTACTCATCTAAGTGAACCAACTCCAGCATCTCTTGAACTTTGTCTTTCTTTTGCTGCTCAGAAAGGTCTTTCAAGCCAAAGCCGACATTCTGGTTTACCGTCAGGTGCGGAAACAGGGCGTAATCTTGGAAAATCATACCAATGTTACGCTGCTCTGGTGGCAACCAATTCTCGCCATCATCAATGGTTTGACAGTTCAAACTCATCACACCGCTACTCAATGGAAGTAAGCCCGCAATCGCCTTCAGTAAGGTCGTTTTACCGCAGCCACTCGCACCAAGAAGACAAACAATTTCACCATGCTCAACTTCTAACGAGAGCGCTTCCAAAATGGTTTGCGACTCATACTTACAAGTCAGATCTTTAATTGATAATGCACAACTCATTAGTTTTTCTGCTCCAAGGAACGGTTTACGATGATTAGAGGAATTAAACCCACCAACACCAATAATACAGCAGGCATCGCCGCCAATTCTAGGTGCTCATCTGAGGCATAGTTATAAACATAAGTCGCCAATGTTTCGAAGTTGAAAGGACGCAGCAGCAAGGCCGCATTCAACTCTTTCATTGATTCGATAAACACCAGTAAGCCAGCGATTAATGCGCCACGTTTAATCAAAGGTAAATGAACACGGCGTAACATCTGATTGGTATTGCAACCCATGGTTTTTGAGGCCATATCCAATGAAGGGGATACTTTACTCAAGCTGCTTTCAATACTGCCAATTGCCACTGCAGAGAAACGTACGACCATGGCAAAAATTAGCGCGAACATGGAGCCAGAGAAGATCAAACCAGGTCGCCCCCACTCCATCACTTTCGCAATGTCATTGACCAAGTGATCCATGAACAAAACAGGTACCATCACCCCAATCGCTAACACGGTGCCTGGAACGGCATAGCCCATCGAAGCGAGACGCATATAAGCCTGATTTTTCTTACTCGGACTAACGCGTTGGTTAAAGTTAACAATCATCGCGATAATCACGCCAATAATTGCAGCAGCTACCGAAACGTAAAGGCTGTTGATGGCATATTCTCTGAATTCAGGGGTCCAGCTTTGAGCAAAATATTTGTAGGCGTAAATAATGAGCTGGCCAAGAGGGAATAAGAACGCAACGCAAACTAATCCCCAGCACCAGAATAGTGCCAGCCATTTTTTCCAACCAGAAAGGTCGTAACGAAAATCTTCGCGGCTGCTGAACTGATTCTGGAATAGCTTCTGCTTACGGCGACTGTATCGCTCTGAGCTCAACAGTAGGATCACGATAACCAGCATGATTGCCGATATTTTCGCAGCTGCCGTTAAGCTTGAGTAGCCTAGCCAAGTATCATAAACCGCAGTCGTTAAAGTATTTACCGCAAAGTAACTCACGGTACCAAAGTCACCGATGGTCTCCATAGCAACAAGCGATAAACCGACCGCCATTGATGGACGAACAAGTGGTAAGGAGATACGACGGAAGCTTTCCCAAGGCGAGCATTTTAGCAAACGAGCAGATTGTAATAAGGAGACGTTTTGCTCCATAAATGCCGCGCGGCACAGCAAATAAACATAAGGATAGAGAACGAGAGACAGAACAATAATAGCGCCGGATAAGGTTCTAATATCTGGGAACCAATACTCACCGGGTCCCCACCCAGTAAGATCTCGCAGTAGAACCTGAACAGGGCCGGCAAAGTCGAACCAATCGGTAAAGATATAGCCAACAATATAGCCTGGCATTGCTAATGGCAGGACGAGTGCCCACTGCAAAACACGCTCTCCCGGAACACGGCACATTGCCATAACCCAAGCCGACGGAATACCAAAAACTAAAGACAGGAACATGGTTCCTATGACTAAAACCACCGTATTGTAGGCATAGGTAGGCATCACTGTGGACATCAGATGAGAAAATAGCTCATCTGTTTCTCCAACAGCCGTCGTAAAAATCGCTAAGATCGGTAAGACCAGTAATACAGCAATAATGCCGCTACTGGTGTTCCATAAATAATTCTTTTCTTTCATCGCCTAACTACAACGAGGCTTAATGAAACACAAATGCATTTGCAAATACATCTCATATCCTTTTAATGGTGGGGTTATTTATACCCATATACTCTAATGACTTCAAGGTGAGATGCTAATAACTCAAGGGATCAACGGGGTGCTTTGTATCAAAAAGTGATTTTCCAATAACAAACAACCCCAAGTAGCCAAAATGGCGACTTGAGGTTGTCATTTTACTTAGGCCGAAGCCTACCGTAATAAATTATAGATCGAACTTAACTTCGTCTAATAGCTTGATTGCAGCCGCGTGGTGGTTTGCAATTTCGTCTAGAGAAATAGTATCCGCTTTGAACTCGCCCCATGAAGCAACAAGCTCAGAAGGTTTAACATCAGCTTTCACTGGGTATTCATAGTTCACTTCTGCATACATGCTTTGTGCTGTGTTACCCGATAGGAATTCCATTAGCTTAACGGCATTCTCTTCGTTTGGAGAGTATTTAGCCATTGCCATACCAGAGATATTCACGTGAGTACCCGTTGTCTCTTGGTTAGGGAAGTTAATGTAAACAGCGTCAGCCCAAGCTTTTTGCTCTTTATCGTTAACCATCTTGCCTAGGTAGTAGCTGTTACCAAGAGCAACATCACATAGGCCTTCTTTAATCGCTTTAACTTGTGCACGATCGTTACCTTGAGGCTTGCGTGCTAGGTTTGCTTTTACGCCTTCTAGCCATTCTTTCGTTTCAGCTTCACCTTTGTGAGCAATCATCGAAGATACTAGAGAAACATTGTATGGGTGCTTACCACTACGAGTACAGATTTTGCCTTTAAATTCAGGCTTAGTTAGATCTTCGTAAGTGAACTCTTCACCTAGACGACCAACACGGTCACGTGAAGAATAAACGCTACGTGTACGAGTTGTTAGAGCGAACCACTCGTTATCTGTATCTTGGTATTGAGCTGGGATGTTCTTTTCAAGTACATCGCTCTCTACAGATTGAACTAGACCTTGTTTAGTTAGCTCAGATAGACGGCTGATATCTACAGTTAAGACAACGTCAGCTGGGCTGTATTCACCCTCTTGAGCTAACTTCTCTGCTAAACCTTTTTTAGCAAACTTAACGTTTACTTTAATACCAGTCTCTTTTGTGAACTCTTTGAACATTGGCTCAACAAGGAAAGGTTGACGGTAAGAGTATACGTTTACTTCTTCCGCAGCCATTGCTGTCGGGGCAATTACACCACACGCTAGAGCTGAAAGTGTTAGCAGTTTCTTCATTGTAAAATCCTTTATATCGAAATGATAATGTCTATCAGTTGCGTTATTATATTCATCATTAACATAATTACAATGACGACCAACAAAAAATCCGTCTACTCAGACCATTCAAACTCTCACTTTTGTAACAAACCATTTCAACTTTGTGTCTTGTCGTTCCCCTTAAACAATGAGCCTAACTTCAACGTTCGTGTTTATATATTGTGCAACCGTAAATACAACAAAGCCCCGCAACAAGAGTTGCGGGGCTTTCTTTGTCCAACCTAACCCATTCAGATTAGGCGACGACTGTTGATTATTTTACTGATACAAACTCAGGGTAAGCGCCGACACCACAATCGTGCATGTCCATACCTTCAAGTTCTTCATCTTCCGTTACTCGGATACCGATTGTTGCTTTAAGCACCGCCCATACTGCTAGGCTAGCACCGAATACCCATGCAAAGATGACTGCTGCACCCATTAGCTGAGCACCAAACGTTGCATCAGCGTTGCTTAGTGGCACAGCCATTAGACCGAAGAAACCACATACACCGTGTACAGAGATAGCACCTACTGGATCATCAATCTTAGCTTTGTCTAGAGCGATGATGCTGAATACAACCAATGCACCAGATACCGAACCAATCGCTACAGCAAATAGAGGTGATGGTGATAGAGGGTCTGCAGTGATTGCTACTAGGCCAGCTAACGCGCCGTTAAGAATCATTGTTAGGTCTGCTTTACCCCAAGTTGTTTTACATACTAGTAGTGCTGCAATTGCGCCTGCTGCTGCTGCTGCGTTGGTGTTAAGGAAGATTTGACCTACTGCTGTTGCGTTCTCAAAATCCGAAACCATCAGTTGAGAACCGCCGTTGAAACCGAACCAACCGAACCAAAGGATAAATGTACCTAGCGTTGCAAGTGGCATGTTTGAACCAGGAATCGGGTAGATTTCACCGTTCTTACCGTATTTACCTTTACGAGCACCGAGTAGTAGAACACCAGCTAACGCTGCTGCTGCACCAGCCATGTGTACGATACCTGAACCTGCGAAGTCACTGAAACCCGCTTCTGATAGGAAACCACCGCCCCAAGTCCAATAACCTTCAACAGGGTAAATGAACGCTGTTAGTACTACAGAGAAGATTAGGAATGACCAAAGCTTCATACGCTCAGCAACCGCACCAGATACTACAGACATTGCTGTTGCAACGAATACTACCTGGAAGAAGAAGTCTGATTCTAGAGAGTGATCTGCGCCTTCACCTTGTGTACCAATTAGAGTACCAAATGATGGCAACCAACCGCCTTCACCGTTGTCGACATACATGATGTTGTAACCAACCACTAAGAAAGCTGTACAAGCAATTGCGTACAAACAGATGTTCTTAGTTAAAATTTCTGTGGTGTTCTTTGAACGAACTAGGCCAGCTTCTAACATCGCGAAGCCTGCTGCCATCCACATTACCAACGCACCTGAAATGAGGAAGAAAAAAGTGTCTAGTGCGTAACGTAGTTCCGTTACTGTTGTTGTAAGTTCCATATTAAAGTCTCCAGTCCTTGTAATTCTTTAAAGTGCTTCAGCATCCATTTCACCAGTACGAATTCGTACGGCTTGGCTTAGGTCATACACAAAAATTTTGCCGTCGCCGATTTTTCCGGTGTGTGCCGCTTGGCTAATCGCTTCAACAACTCGGTCAACATTCTCAGCTTGGGTAGCAATCTCTAGCTTCACCTTTGGTAGGAAATCCACTTGGTACTCTGCACCACGATACAATTCAGTGTGTCCCTTCTGACGACCAAAGCCTTTCACTTCAGAAACAGTCATACCTTCAATACCCACATCAGAGAGCGCTTCGCGTACATCGTCTAATTTGAATGGCTTAACAATGGCATTTATTAATTTCATATTCGTTCCTTAAATTCTTACTTAATCCGTTAATTCTCTTATTACAATCCAAGTAGCGTGCCAAAAAGTTAAGTGCTTGATTTTAAATAAGATGAAGATAATAAGGTCGTAATAACGAAAAAGGCCGCACCAACATGGTGCAGCCTTTTCACTATCTTAATGCGCGATGCTCTTATTGCTCCAGTTTTGGGCAACGGAGCCTTCAAAGCTCTGAATGACTAACAAATAGGTCTTAGGACTAGTAACCTAAAAAATCCATCCAGCGTTCGATGAGCAGTTCGAAATCGTCGATTCCACAGCTTGCTTGGCTTTCACAGTTATAGAAGTCGAACTCACTGCCCTCTTCCATCTCTTGCTCATGCGCTAACACGTTTTCTTGAATCGTTACTTCGTCTTCATTAATCGCAAGGCTAATCTCTTTGCCAAGCAACGTCACTTCATTGCTCAAGTCCTGTCGAGATTGCTCAATCAACGCCATCACATGATCTAATTTTTGCTTATCTTTACCGATCTCTTCTTGAAGCCAACGGCCAACAATCTCATGGCCCATGCTGCATTTCACATAGTATTCACCCATTAGAGTGTTTCTAGTAAATTCAAACTCCATAACTCAACCTATACTGCATTAATACTCAAGCGATACTATTTCTGAGTATACCATTGTCTTGTCAGAAACGAGCGTATTGACGAATTTATCGTTACGATCCAACCTACACAGTCAATGAAGAGGAGGGCTCTATGCAGTTGAACGAAATGATTGCCAAACAAATTGTCGAACGAACCATGAAGATCATCCCACACTCGATTAATGTGATGGATAATAAAGGTCGCATTATTGGATCCAGTGATCCTACTCGCTTATACCAAAAACATGAAGGAGCGGTACTTGCCATCAACGAATCACGAGTCGTTAATATTGACGAAGCCACTGCCGAACACCTAAAAGGGGTTAAGCCTGGAGTTAATTTACCGATTCTATTTCAGGATAATGTCATTGGGGCGATTGGGGTTTCTGGGACACTGCAGCAAGTTCATCATTTTGGTGAGCTGGTGAAGATGACCGCTGAGCTTATTGTTGAACAAGCTGTACTTATGTCTCAAGTAGAATGGAATAAGAGGCATCGTGAAGAATTGGTATTGCAATTAATCCGAGGTAGCACGCTTAATGACATGCAACTGCAATCCATCGCACAGCGTCTGGATCTCGACCTTGCACAACCGCGGATTGCCGCCATCGTCAAGGTGTTACCGATAGGAGACACTGCGCCTTCATTGGAAAACTTACAGCAATTAGTACATTTACTTGAATATCCCGAGCGCGATAATTTAGTCGGTATCTTGTCTGTTTCACAAAACGAAGTGGTGGTACTCAAGCCTATAACCCTGATAGGGAACAGCTGGTCCAAGGATGCAGAAGCCAAGCGCGTGAAATTGCTACTCAAAAGAATAAAGAAAGAAGCTAAGTTTCAAATCAAGATTGCGCTTGGGGATTACTTTACCGGACTTTCTGGTTTAGCACGCTCATATGATACCGCTGAGCTCACTATGCGCAGTGTCGGTAACCGCCCCGGAGACATGTTTTTCTATCAAGACTATCGACTGCCGGCCATTATGAGTAGCCTGTTACAAGATCCATGGATTCGTGAGCAACTGGAGCAGTCTTACCTACATCTTCAACAACAGGACAGTAAAGGGATACTGATCAAAACTTTGAAGACATATTTAAAGCAGAACTGTGATTCAGCTCTCACCTGTAACGAACTACATATCCATCGCAATACGCTACGCTATCGAACAGACAAGATAAACCAAATAACATCATTAAATATCAACAATATAGACGATCTATTTCAACTCTACATTGCAATAAATCTATTCCACTGGTCGAGCTAAAAAATGTGCAACTGCACAATTTAAAAGGACCGATTTGAGCACTTATTTGTAGAGAATGACAAAGACTTACCAACCCTATATCTTTATATTTGCCGAAAATGACACATCGTTATCTGGGAAATAGAACATGATTGAAGTTTCAACTCTTGGCGCACTTTCAGCATTGATTGTTGCTATCGCGCTCATCCTTAAAAAAGTGCCACCCACCTACGGCATGATCATCGGTGCTTTGGTTGGCGGCGTGGTTGGCGGCGTTTCTCTCACCGAAACCGTTGAGTTAATGATAGGTGGTGCCCAAGGGATCGTCACTTCAGTGATGCGAATTCTCGCCGCTGGTGTGTTGGCTGGCGTACTAATTGAATCAGGGGCGGCTACCTCGATTGCAGAATCCATCATCAAAAAAGTAGGCGAAACTCGCGCCTTACTTGCTCTTGCCATTGCGACCATGATTTTAACCGCTGTTGGCGTTTTCGTTGATGTGGCCGTTATCACGGTTTCTCCTATTGCACTGGCTATTGCTCGCCGCGCAGACCTTTCTAAAACCGCGATCCTTTTGGCGATGGTGGGCGGCGGTAAAGCAGGTAATGTCATGTCGCCTAACCCAAATGCCATTGCGGCGGCTGATGCGTTCAATGTTCCGTTAACCTCTGTGATGGCTGCAGGCGTGATTCCGGGTCTATTTGGGCTGCTTTTCGCCTACTTCTTGGCAAAGCGCCTCGTCAATAAAGGTTCAAAAGTAGCGGAAAGTGAAGTGGTCAAAGCGGATCAAAGTTCACTGCCAAGCTTTTCTTCTTCAATCGTTGCACCGTTAGTGGCTATTGCCCTACTCGCGCTGCGACCACTCGCTGATATCAATGTTGATCCTCTAATTGCATTACCCTTGGGTGGATTGCTGGGTGCACTGGCTATGGGTCGCTTCAAACAAGCCAATAGCTTTGCGGTTTCAGGCTTGTCTCGTATGGCACCGGTTGCTGTAATGCTACTGGGCACAGGAACCATTGCAGGCATCATTGCTAACTCAGGACTAAAAGCTGATCTGATTGAAGTGCTGACGATGTCTGGGCTGCCTTCTTACTTACTTGCTCCGTTTTCTGGCGCACTGATGGCACTATCAACCGCATCGACAACTGCCGGAACAGTAGTGGCATCGAATGTATTTGCCAGCACCATTCTTGAGCTAGGTGTTCCAGCTCTCGCAGGCGCAGCAATGATCCACTCTGGTGCGACAGTACTTGACCATATGCCACATGGTAGCTTCTTCCATGCCACGGGTGGTGCGGTACATATGAGTATTCATGAACGTCTAAAACTCATCCCTTATGAGTCAGCGGTCGGTCTTGTTATCGCCTTCGTCTCAGTAATGATCTTCGGTGTATTTGGTCTGTTTGTTTAAGTTTAAAGGTATCAAAATGAAAATTGTAATTGCTCCTGACTCATATAAAGAAAGCCTATCAGCAATGGGCGTTGCTCAAGCGATTGAAGATGGCTTTAAACAGCTAATACCAAACGCCGAATACGTAAAATTACCAATGGCTGATGGTGGTGAAGGCACAGTACAATCTCTGGTGGATGCGACCAATGGCTCTATCATCCAACATCCAGTGATTGGTCCATTAGGTGAAATTGTCGAAGGCTTCTACGGTATGTTCGGTGACGGTAAAACTGCCATTATTGAAATGGCGGCCGCTTCCGGCCTAGATTTAGTCTCTCCAGAACAACGTAATCCACTAAAAACCACTACCTATGGTACGGGTGAGTTGATCAAAGCCGTATTAGATAAAGGTGTTGAGCATATTATTATTGGCATTGGTGGTAGTGCGACCAATGATGGTGGCTTAGGAATGGCTCAAGCGCTAGGCATTCGTATGCTAGATGCAGAGGGTCACGAGCTGGTGTTTGGTGGTGGTGAACTGTCAAAACTGACAACCATTGATCTCACCAACCTCGACCCACGCCTACAAAACGTACGCTTAGAGGTCGCTTGTGATGTCGATAATCCATTATGCGGACCAAAAGGGGCATCACAGGTATTCGGTCCGCAAAAAGGCGCAACACCAGAAATGGTTGAGCTGTTAGATGCTAACCTTGCTCATTATGCCAGTATCATGAAAAACCAGTTAGGCGTCGATGTCATTGATCTCCCTGGTGCTGGCGCGGCAGGCGGTCTAGGCGCGGCACTTGTTGGCCTGTTAAATGCGGAGCTTCGCCCTGGTATTAACATCGTAATGGACGCCGTCAATTTAGATGAAATAGTCTCAGATGCTGATCTTGTGATTACAGGAGAGGGGCGCATTGATAGCCAAACCATTCATGGCAAAACACCGATTGGTGTCGCTCGCACAGCCAAAAAACATAAACTGCCTGTCATCGGTATTGCCGGCTGTCTAGCCAGTGATTGTGGTGTGGTTCATGAGCATGGTATCGACGCGGTATTTGCGGTAGTGAACCGTTCAGTAGACTTGCCGACAGCTTTGGCTGAAGCGGCTGAAAATATTGAACTTACTGCTCGCAATGTTGCAGCAATGTATACGATTAAGCACTAATCGAGCTCTCTGTAAGCTAAAAGCAATTTTCGCTGTATGCTAAAAGCAATTAAGGCCGCTATTCACAGCGGCCTTAATTATATTTACAACAAAATCAGACGTTACGCAGGCTCTTGGAAGATAACCGTGTCTGCTTTTTCCGTGTACTGACCCATTTTATGGAAGTTCAGGTAACGGTATGTATCAGCAGCCGTTGCATTAATCTTCTCAGCGTACTCTAAGTACTCTTCTTTCGTTGGGATGCGACCTAGAATCGCGCCAACAGCAGAAAGCTCAGCAGAAGCCAGATAAACGTTCGCGCCATTACCTAAGCGGTTCGGGAAGTTACGCGTTGACGTCGACATAACCGTCGAAGCATCAGCAACACGAGCTTGGTTACCCATACATAGTGAACAGCCAGGAGTTTCGATACGTACCCCAGCACGACCGAAGATGCCGTAGTAGCCTTCTTCTGTCAGTTGGTCTTTATCCATCTTCGTTGGCGGAGCAACCCATAGGCGAGTGTTTAGAGAACCATTGAACTCTTCAAGCATCTTACCAGCGGCACGGAAGTGGCCGATGTTGGTCATACAAGAACCGATGAACACTTCTTGAATCTCTGTGCCTTGAACGTCAGATAGAAGACGAGCATCATCTGGATCGTTTGGTGCACATAGGATTGGTTGATCGATATCAGCAAGGTCAATCTCGATAACGTGCGCGTATTCCGCATCTGAATCAGCAGACAGCAACTCAGGGTTAGCTAGCCACTCTTCCATTGCTGTAATACGACGCTCAATCGTACGAACATCACCGTAACCTTCAGCGATCATCCACTTCAGCATCACGATGTTCGAGTTCAAGTACTCAGAGATAGACTCTTCAGAAAGCTTAACGGTACAACCTGCAGCAGAACGCTCAGCAGATGCATCAGAAAGCTCAAATGCTTGCTCAACAGATAAGTGCTCAACACCTTCAATTTCTAGTACACGACCAGAGAATTCGTTGATCTTACCGGCTTTCTCTACCGTTAGTAGGCCTTGCTTGATGCCGTAAAGAGGAATGGCATGTACTAGGTCACGTAGCGTGATACCCGGTTGCATTTCACCTTTAAAGCGAACCAAGATAGATTCAGGCATATCAAGAGGCATAACGCCTGTTGCTGCAGCAAATGCTACCAAGCCAGAACCCGCAGGGAATGAAATACCTAGAGGGAAACGAGTATGCGAGTCACCACCTGTACCTACAGTATCAGGAAGAAGCATACGGTTTAGCCATGAGTGGATAACGCCATCACCCGGACGAAGTGAAACACCCGCACGATTCATGATGAAATCAGGTAGCGTATGGTGAGTGTTTACATCGACTGGTTTAGGGTATGCCGATGTGTGACAGAAAGACTGCATTACAAGGTCTGCAGAGAAACCAAGACACGCCAGATCTTTAAGCTCATCACGAGTCATAGGACCGGTCGTATCTTGAGAACCGACTGTCGTCATTTTAGGTTCACAGTACTGACCAGCACGAACACCTTCAACGCCACATGCTTTACCAACCATCTTCTGAGCTAGCGTGTAGCCTTTATCAGATGCAGATGGATCGATTGGTTTAGCAAACAGATCCGTTTCAGCTAGACCTAGAGCGTCACGAGCACGACCCGTTAGACCACGACCGATGATCAGTGGAATACGGCCACCAGCACGCACTTCATCAAGAAGTACTTTGCTTAGCTCAAAGTTTGAAATCACAGAACCGTTCTTGTGAACAACACCTTCGTACGGGTAGATATCAATGATATCGCCCATGTTCATGTCTTGTACGTTCAGTTCAATGGGTAGTGCGCCTGAATCTTCCATTGTGTTGTAGAAGATTGGTGCAATTTTACCACCAAGACAAACACCGCCAGTACGCTTGTTTGGTACGAATGGGATATCTTCACCCATGAACCAAAGTACTGAGTTTGTTGCCGATTTACGTGAAGAACCTGTACCAACAACATCACCAACGTAAGCCAGTGGAATGCCATCTTTTTGCATTTCTTCAATTTGTTTGATTGGACCAACGCTACCCTGTTCATCAGGAGTAATGCCATCACGTTCCATCTTCAGCATCGCTTTCGCGTGTACTGGGATGTCAGGACGTGACCATGCATCAGGCGCTGGAGATAGGTCATCGGTGTTCGTTTCACCAGTGACTTTAAATACTTTTACTGTGATTTTTTCTGCTACTTTATCTTTCGCTGTAAACCATTCAGCATCAGCCCAAGATTGAAGTACTTGTTGTGCAGCAGCATTGCCAGCTTTCGCTTTCTCTTCTACGTCATAGAACGCATCGAACATCAGTAGAGTATGAGATAGCGCTTTAACAGCGATTGGAGCAAGCTCAGCATCGTCTAGTAGAGATACTAGAGATTCGATGTTGTAACCGCCTTGCATGGTACCAAGCAGTTCTGCAGCTTTTGCTTTGCTTACTAGTGGCGAAGCTACTTCACCTTTAGTGATAGCCGTAAGGAAGCCAGCTTTTACGTAAGCAGCTTCATCTACACCCGGTGGAATGCGATTTTCTAGTAGGTCAAGAATGATTTCTTCTTCACCTTGAGGTGGATTCTTCAGAAGTTCAACTAGGCCAGCTACCTGCTCAGCATCTAGTGGTTTTGGAACAACTCCTTCGGCAGCACGTTCTTCGACGTGTTTACGGTAGGCTTCAAGCACGACTTTTTTCCTCTCATTGCGGTTCACTTCTTCCCTTCATAATTGTTAGTAAAATAAAGAAGTGAACATCCTTGGAAACTTGGCTCTCCATTGCCATTTTTGTCATTCAATTTGTATTGATGAGCGGCGTCATAGAGGCCAAACTGTGGGCGGTAGAATAGCAAATTTAACGTTAAATTAAAATCTTATCATTTTGACCAACATAGCAAGTTAAGACGAAAGTCCCACTATTTTTGCCTAATTACGCACTTAAATGGCGACTCTGCGCATGATTATTTGTAGGACGTACCTACAATCAGATACACCGAATCGAAATTATCTTCGGTTCGGCCATAAGCTAAAATGATCGGCCCGATTGGAGAATCAACACCCGCGAAAACAGAACCCGCGGTGTACATTGGCGCTTCATCAATACTCAAATCATTGTTCGACCAAACACCACCATGCTCAATGGATGCGCCCACGTAGAATGGTGATTTAAAAAGGCCGAAGTCATTTTCAAACCACTTATAACGATAAATAAGGCTGGTGTAAGCCAAGTTCTGACCAATCATACTATTCCTTGGAATACCTGACAGGTTTAAGAAGCCACCAAGCTCTTTGGGATCAATAGGGAAAATCGAATTTTTGCTCTCTACAATACCGTAATCCAGCTTTGCGACTAAAGTATGCTTCTCAATACTCTTTGCTGCCATGAAATTGGCCGAAAACTCATAAACCGTATCACTCTCAGACGTTAAATCCGATTCACCAAGAGAGCTGTCATTATCAAAATCATCATGAGAAACGAGGTACTCTAAATCGACAAAGTAACCCTTGGTCGGTAAGCTGAAATTATCCAAAGTATCCAGTCGGTAACCCATGAAGCCACCAATACGCTTGTAGCCACCACTGCCCAATGAAGGTAACGAAGAAACCTCAACATCCCCATCTGTATAACGAACACCAAATGTCAGCTCCTGCCACAAGGTTGGTTGATAGCCTAATGCCAATTCACCGACATATTCACTATACGTCATAGGGAGATAATCTTTCGTTACGTCCAGTGTCGGTTCTTCAATATCATCAATATCTGCGGGTAGGTTTCTGTTCTCTTTGCTGTAAACAACCGATGCCGAAGTAAACAGCTTTTGACTCGAAAAGAATGGCGAGTATAGTTCCGCTTCAATTCGCTTGTCCGTTCCCATCTCGATATTGGTTCTTAGCTCTGCACCATGCTTATTAATATCAGTAAAGTTGGCTGAGACACCGAGCGAGTATTGGCTTGTAGTAGAGAAATCATCTTCAAGAAAGAATCGAAAGTTGAGGTAGTTTGGCCCCCAAGATTTTTCGTTCACATCGACCAGCAGTTGCTCCTCGCCATCTACCGTGTCAAATTCATAAGTCACCAACTCGAATCTATCTAGCGCATAGAGGTCTTGTACTTTAGATTCAATTTCACTGGTCTTCAGAATCTCACCTGAATCAAGGTTTAAACGGTTTTCGATCAGCTTATCGGAATAGTGGGTATTGTTATTGATAACAACTCGGTCAACGACGGTCTTATCGCCGTGTTTTAGCTGTCTGCGCGCTTTTTGTTTGTCCTCGATATAATGCTGATAATCGGCATTTGAGAGAGATAGCTTAGAAAGTTCATCAGTATGCTGCTTAGCAGCTTCATAGCCCGCGAGGAAAGCCGATGGCATTTTATCAAATTCTGTCGTCTCCATTTCCCCAACATCTGGGCGCAGGAAGACATCATCGTCTGTTAAAGTTTCAGCTTGCTCTTGGGTGCTGCGTTGAACAAGATAATTAGAGAGTTGGTCAGCTGCGGCTAGAAAATTCGTGAAATCATCTTTGCCTTTGTAGTTGGTACTGATATCCACCGCAATGACGATGTCTGCACCCATCGCTCTGGCTACGTCGACGGGCATGTTATTGGTGACACCACCATCAACCAGCATTCGACCATCGAGGTCATAAGGGGGAAGCGCGCCGGGAACTGACATACTCGCCATCATGGCATCAACAAGGTGGCCATGATCGATGACCACCTCTTCAAGTTCGATAATGTCAGTTGCGACTGAACGGTATGGGATAGCAAGATGGTCGAAAGAATCGAATGAGGATAGATTACCCGTGGTCTCACGCAGAATACGCAACATATTCTGGCCTTGCACCACCCCTTTCCTTGCTTTGATTTCGCCCCAACCTAAGCCGAGATCGGTGTTCAGTTGGTAGCGGTCTTCATATTCTTTGTCACGTACACGGCGATCACTACGGTTAACGCGATCACGATAACCGCGATTCCAATCAACCGTATAAATAAAGCTCTCGATCTCGTCTGCGCTCATCCCTGTCGCATAAAGACCACCAACGTATGAGCCCATACTGGTACCGGTAATGTAATCAACCGGGATTTGCATCTCTTCTAGAGCTTTAAGCACACCAATGTGAGCTGCACCTTTTGCCCCACCACCAGCAAGAACGACAGCAACGGTTGGCCTTTTATGAGCTTGTTCAGCCTGCTGAGATTGATCAATCTGTGTCGCGGTGGATGCAAACAGCTGAAAACTGATCACAGTACCGACAACACCTAAGCCACTCACTAACCAACGAGAAATCATTATTTTAACTGTCCTTGTCATTCTTTCTTGTTACGACTTTACCACTGGAAAAGCTTCTTTAGCCACTGTTTTGGTTGACTTTCACAGCCCTTTTTAATGTTTCCACCCTCATCCCAAAGTGGCAGTTTAACTGCACCATCACAATCAAACTCTAAAGCCCCTTCAGAAGTTCGAGTAAAGTTAGCGGTGACAATTCCTGTCGGCCAAGGCAGTAATAACTGCTCGGGTGTTCTCTGTTTGAGATAATCGGCATAAACACGTAACGCACCACTCGAACCAGTAAGCTTAGTCGGCTTATTATCATCACGTCCTAGCCAGATGGTCGTCACTTCACGGCCATCTACGCCCACGAACCAACTGTCTCGGCTGTCATTACTAGTGCCAGTTTTACCAGCTAACCCTGCCCATGCAAACTGACCTTGTAGGAAACGGCCCGTGCCTTCCGACACGCCACGTTTCATTGCATAGGTTGTAAGCCAAGCGGCTTGCTGGTCAACGCTTTGTGATACACGAGGGATCGACTGATACAGAACCTCGCCATCGTTATCAACAACTGAGCGAAGCGCAGACAAAGGTGCTATACGCCCAGAATTGGTAATGGTTTGATACATCTGCGCAACTTGGAACGGAGTCAGTGAGAACGAACCCAAAAACATCGACGGCACTGGGCGAATCTCATTTTTATCGACCCCCAGTTTTCCAATCGTATCCGAGACACTATCAATGCCCAATTGCATGCCTAAACGAACAGTAGGTACGTTGTAAGACTTAGAAAGCGCCACATACAAAGGCACATCGCCACGGAACTTACGATCGAAGTTTCTCGGGCTCCACACGCTACCTTTACTGCCTTTCAAGCTCAGTGGCGTGTCTTTCAATGTTGTCGCCAACGTGTACTTCTGAGGCTGCTCTAGTGCGGTTAAGTAAATTGCAGGCTTGACCAAAGAACCAATTGGGCGACTCGCGTTCAAGGCACGGTTAAAGCCATCGTAGCCAGTACGCTTACCACCGACCATCGCCCGGATTTCACCGGTATTTCTATCCACGGCAATAGCTGCTGCTTCCAGCTTATTACCTGCGGTTTTCGATAAATCAGGCACCTTACGAGCAATCGACTTCTCTAACTTGTCTTGAGATACCGGATCCAGAGAGGTAAAGACTCGAATCCCTTTTTTCGCCTCAAATCGATCGCCGACATACTTCTTAAGCTCAATGTTTACTTGTTGGAAATAAGCGGGCTGACGGCTAGCAATGCGTGGGTTGTCTTGAATATCCAAATCACGACTCGCCGCCTCTTCGTATTGTCGCGGAGTTAAGATGTCTTGTTGCATCAATAAGCGAAGAACCAGATCGCGTCGAGTCTTAGCACGCTCAGGATAGCGAACCGGATTGTAATACGACGGTCCTTTCACCATACCCACCAGCAGTGCTAGCTGATCGATGCGCAGCTCTTGAATAGGTTGACCAAAATACAAACGAGACGCTAAACCGAAGCCATGAATCGCTTGCCCACCATTCTGTCCAAGATAAACCTCATTTAAGTAAGCCTCTAGGATACGGTCTTTGCTGTAACGATGGTCTAAGATAAGTGCAATGTAGGCTTCACGAACCTTACGCCACAATGTACGTTCACTGGACAGGAACAGGTTTTTTGCCAACTGTTGTGTCAGCGTACTACCACCTTGTACCGTTCGCCCAGCTTTGACGTTAACGACCATTGCACGAGCGATGGCCAGTGGCGACACACCATCGTGTTGATAGAAGTTTCGGTCTTCGGTTGCCAGTAAGGCATCAACCATCACTTCTGGGAACTGATTGCGTTTTAAGAACAGGCGCTGCTCATCGTTACTTTTCTCAAGCATGCCAAGCATTTTCGGTTCAACACGCAGGTAGCCCATGTCGCCTTTCTTCTCCAGCGACTGAATGCGAGTTAATTCGTTACCATTGAAGTGCAGCATCACATGACGATCCGCTTCCGGTCCATCAACAAACTCGAACGGACGACGAATCATTTCAATCTTGGTCGAAGAAGAAGAGTATTCGCCTGGGTGACGAGGCGCGTTCACCTTACGGTAATTAAGTACATCGAGCTCATTCTTAACCTGAACCAAACTCACCGGAGTTCCCGGAGACAGGTCTAGCACTCGCGCATAAACCACGGTTGGCAAATCAAACAGCTGACCTTCAAAGCGCTGTTTGACCACAGAATCAAGATAAATACCGACGAACAACAGCAATGCCGCAAGCGCTAAGCCCGCTTTCCAAGAAATGCCCCATAGGATCTTCAACCAACCTCTTTTGCCAGATTTCTTAGCCTTAGGTTTGGTCTTTTTCGCAGCCGCTCTTGGTTTTCTTGGCTTGGCTTTGGTCGCTGGTGACTTCTTTGCTGGCGCTTTTTTAGGTGGTGCCTTTTTTGGCGTTAACATTTTGGTCATCATCGATTCAACTGTCGTTTAGTTTTAGTGGTTGCTACATGGTTAGCAGGGTCATCCGGCCAAGGATGTTTTGGGTAACGGCCCTTCATCTCTTTTTGTACTTCTTTGTACGCGCCAGCCCAAAAGCCAGCTAAATCTTGAGTAATTTGTAGTGGTCGCTGTGCTGGAGAAAGGAGCTCAAGCACTACTTTTTTACGCCCTTGCGCGATCAATGGCGAGTCTTGTTCGCCAAAGACTTCCTGCATTCGCACTGAGATCACTGGTTCAGATTGATATTGATAACGAATGGCCTTCTTGCTGCCTGTTGGCATCAGATAGTGCGTTGGCAACCATTGGTCGATTTCTTGATTCAAAGGCCAACCAAGATAAGCCGACAATGCTTGCTCAATCGAAACACTAGACAGTCCTTTTGCCGACTTAATGCCATTCAGATAGGGAGATAGCCACTCATCAAGGTGTTCAATCAAACTCGCATCGTCCATCGCTGGCCAATCATGCTCAGGCATCCAAAGCTCTGCACAGCGTACACGCTCAACCAACTGCTTAGCCGAAGCTGTCCAATTTAAGCGATCCAACCCACATCGAGCGACATAATTGAGCAGCGCTTGGCTCGCCTGATTCGCATCGGGATCAGGTAAAGCTTTGGTGCTGATAATCAACTTGCCCAGAGATACACGCTGCTCAGCAACTAAACGGCCACGTTTCTCATCCCAATCGGCGTAATCGGAACGCACAAACAGTTTTGGAAATTCAGCTTCTAACTGTGCGATATCAACCGCGGTGGCTAAGAAAATCTGACTGGCTCGCCCTGTGCTGCGCATCAAATCAATCACTACGATATAGTTATTGTTCGCCAGTGGATCATCATCACGAACCTCAGCACCGTGGCCATTCGCCAAAAGGAAAGCACTGCTGGTCGCGCTTCTCACTTGTGCAATCCGGTCTGGGAAGGCAAAACAAAGCACTAATGGTAGCAATGATTCGTCAGCTTGTGACAAATCTAAGTGATGATTGAGTTTGCTCGCGAGACTTTTCGCTCGCTGCATCACAACGCTATTTTTGGAATGTTTTCTTTGCTTAAGTCGATGCAAAGAGTGTTGAATATCCGTCACATTGCGCTCCGGCTCTTCCAGCAAAGCAGCAGCAACAATCGCGACATTCAACAGAGCAGGACTACCTTGCTGCGCTTTAACCAACATGCTGGCAATACGAGGCTCTAGACCTAAACGTTGGACCTGTTTTCCTAATGCCGTAAATTGACCATTATCGTCTAACAATTCAAGAGTCTGTAAGAGTTGCTTGGCTTGCCCGATAGAAGCTTTGGGTGGAACGTCTAACCATTGCAGTTCATCAGCACTCGCAGCGCCCCATTGCGTCAATTCAGACACCAGCGAAGACAAATCAGAATGAAGAATTTCAGGTTCTGGTATAGCTGGTTGCTGCATCAGCTGCGTTTCGCTGTACAAACGAACGCACAAGCCCTCTTCAATTCGTCCCGCACGGCCCGCTCGTTGTTCAGCTGAAGATTGCGAGATTTTCACTTGCTCAAGCTTAGTAATACCGGTTTTCAGATCGAACTTCGCCACACGTTCAAGCCCAGAATCAACCACCAATCGAATACCTTCAATCGTCAAAGAAGTCTCAGCAATATTGGTCGCTAACACCACCTTTCGACGCCCTTTCTCTGATGGCGCGATCGCTTTCTGCTGTTGAGAAAAGCTGAGTTGCCCATACAGAGGACACACATCGATATCATTGGCGAATTGTTCTAGTTGAGATTCCACCTGCTTAATCGCAGAAACGCCCGGCAAAAAGGCCAGAAGTGAGCCTGACTCTTTCTCCATCAGAGAGCGAATCACGTTAGCCATTTTAGGGGCTAGATATTCATTTGCGTTAAGAGGCTGATAACGGAAATCGACCGGAAAGGTGCGACCTTGTGATTCAACGTATTTGGCATTCGGCAGCAAAGTTTGCAGAGCTTGTTGATCTAAAGTTGCCGACATCACTACCACTTTCAGATCGTCACGCAACGCCTCTTGGATCTCTAAGCTAAACGCCAATGCGGTATCGGCGTGAATACTGCGCTCGTGAAATTCATCAAAGATCACCATATCAACCCCAGTTAATTCAGGGTCGGTTTGGATCATTCTTGTCATGATCCCTTCAGTAACAATCTCTAAGCGAGTCGCACTGCTGCTTTTAGATTCACCACGAACTCTAAAGCCAATGCTCTCTCCCACCTTTTCTCCCAATTGGCTCGCTAAGTAAGTAGCAATATTCCTTGCAGCCAAACGCCTCGGTTCAAGCATGATGATTTTGCCTTGAACGGCGTTGGTCTTAACTAACTGTAAAGGGAAGAATGTTGACTTACCCGCACCGGGAGCGGCCTTTAGAATAAGTTGAGTGTGTGTTTCTAAGCCAGCGAGCAGATCTGGCATCACAGCTTCTATGGGCAGTTGTGGCAATGGGAGAACCTTGTGGTGTAATGTTGGCAACATTGTACATAAAAACCTACCTGTCTAAATAAGTAATATGCACTTCAATCCTCCATTAGAGCCAGCGACTCTTATTAAACGCTATAAACGCTTTCTCACTGACATCCAACTTCCAGACGGTAGCGAGCGCACTATCCACTGCGCTAACACTGGAGCGATGACAGGATGTGCGACTCCTGGCAATACGGTGTGGTACTCAACCTCCGATAATGCAAAGAGAAAGTACCCAAACAGCTGGGAGATCTCAGAAACAGACAAAGGTCATCGTATTTGTGTAAATACTGCGCGGGCAAACCAGCTAGCAGTGGAAGCAATTGAAAATGGGACTATAGTTGAACTCTTAGGTTATAACGCGTTACGAACCGAAGTGAAATATGGCAGTGAGAATAGTCGCATTGATATTCTGCTTGAAGATAACGAAAAGCCGCCTTGCTATATCGAAGTGAAAAGCGTCACTTTGCTCGACGAGCAAGAAACGTCAACTAAAGGGCAAGGTTTTTTCCCTGATGCGGTCACAACCAGAGGCCAAAAACATCTGCGTGAACTCACAGAAATGGTCGAATCTGGAAATAGAGCCGTACTTTTATTCACTGTTTTACATTCAGGTATTGAAAAAGTGTCTGCGGCACACCATATAGACGCCAAATATTCGTTATTACTAAAACAAGCACAAGACGCTGGAGTTGAAGTGCTTTGCTATAAAGCAGAGCTCAGCAGTACTCAAATACAACTAAAACAAGCTGTTGAATTTATCAATAGCTAAGCAAAGATGCTGAACTAATCACATTGATTGCAAGTTTGAATAAGAGTATTTGCCACCATTCGTTCTTTCTGCTATAGATACCCGCCTTAAAATTAGCTGCTTTGCAGTTGACTAGGTGTAAATAGGAGATGCTGTATGCCAGAATCTAAGAAAAAAGCGCTAGGCATCCTAGCCATCGCAGGTGTTGAACCGTACCAAGAGAAGCCAGGTGAAGAGTACATGTCACTTGAGCAAACGGAACATTTTACAAAAATTTTAGCAGCTTGGCGCAACCAGCTCAGGGAAGAAGTTGATCGTACTGTGCACCACATGCAGGACGAAGCAGCGAATTTCCCAGACCCAGTTGACCGTGCTTCTCAAGAAGAAGAATTCAGCTTAGAGTTACGTAACCGTGACCGTGAACGTCGTCTTATCAAAAAAATTGAGAAGACATTAGACAAGATCGAAGAAGACGATTTCGGCTTCTGTGATTCTTGCGGTATCGAGATTGGCATTCGTCGCCTTGAAGCTCGTCCAACTGCTGATCTTTGTATTGACTGTAAAACACTTGCAGAGATCAAAGAAAAACAGATGCAAGGTTAATTCTTGCAGATGTAAAGAAAGGGAGCCTTGGCTCCCTTTTTTGTTTGTTATCCAAGCGAAGTATTTCACACGCTTGATAGTAAATAGCAGCTTTAAGCCTTAGTTCTATACATCAAACCTTGTTCTATAGATTGAAGCTTAGTTCTAGGCATTAAAGCTCTTGTCAAACGTCTTAAGAATCGGCTACTGCGGTACCATTTAGATTAGGTTGTTCACTCATGAATTATATCGGGCGCTTTGCACCATCACCGTCAGGTCCTCTTCATTTTGGCTCACTTGTTGCTGCTCTTGGTAGCTACTTTCAAGCGAAATCTAACCAAGGAAAATGGTTAGTTCGTATGGAAGACCTCGACCCACCAAGAGAAATGGCCGGCGCTGCAGACCTCATTCTTAAGACGCTTGAGGCTTACCATCTATTTTGGGATGGTGAAGTCGTCTATCAAAGCCAACGTCATGACTTGTATCAAGCTCAAATCGATCAATGGGTTGCTGACAATCAAGCCTACTACTGCCAATGCACCCGCAAGCAGATAAAGGCTTTGGGCGGTTTTTACAATGGTCATTGTCGAGATGCAGGCTTAATCGATTCAGGCGAACAGGCGGTGCGCTTGTGCATGGACTTTCCAGTGGAGTCCTTTGATGATGTTCGCCACGGCACCATTCAAATCCCTAAAGCACTAGCTGTAGAAGATTTTATTATTAAACGCAGAGATGGATTGTTTGCCTATAACTTGGCCGTTGTCCTTGATGACATCGAACAAGGAGTAACAGAAGTCGTAAGAGGCGCAGATCTGATAGAACCCACCGGTCGACAAATCAGTTTGTATAAGACGCTCAAGCAAAAAACAGTGAGCTACTTGCACTTACCATTGGCAACCGATGGCTTGGGGAATAAACTGTCAAAACAGAACCATGCCACCGCGATAGATCTAGACAACCCAAAACCAACGTTACTCAACGCGATGCGATTCTTAGGTTTTGATATCCCGACGGCCCTTTATGAGGCTTCAATGGATGAGATTTTATTGTGGGGCTGCCAACAATGGAACGTCAGTCAGTTACCTGATAGTTTACAAAAAGAGCACTGTAATTAGCTCGAAACTCACGGCAAATAGCAAAAACGACACATAAAAATGCCATAACCAACCACTGTGGTTAAGCAGACGATGTTCTCAAATGGCTCGCGCTAAGCTATTATTAGCCGCAATTAAACTCTGCACTACCACTTTGGACTAAGAGAAAAACAAAGTTGGCGATACCTACTTTGTTCTAAACTAATGAATACAAACGACAATACCCCAAGCGAACAACGCGGATTCCACGAATTAGCTCTGAATATTTATACTCGTCAAGAGCACAATATTTCACGCAAGCAGATCAGCGACAACGCACTAAAAGTGCTATATCGCCTGAATGGTGCGGGTTTTGACGCATTTCTAGTCGGTGGTGGTGTGCGCGATATCTTATTAGGCTCTCAGCCAAAAGATTTTGATATTGCGACCAACGCAACGCCAGAGCAAATCAAACACCTCTTCAGAAACTGTCGTCTTATCGGTCGCCGTTTCCGCTTGGCACATATCATGTTTGGTCGCGACATCATTGAAGTGGCAACTTTCCGTGGTCACCACCAAGAACCATCGAAGAACGTTTCTGCACAATCGAAAGAAGGCATGCTACTTCGCGATAACGTGTACGGCAGTGTTGATGAAGATGCAGAGCGTCGTGATTTCACAATCAACGCGATGTACTACAACATTGCAGACTACAGCATCCACGATTACGCGGGTGGTGTAGAAGATTTAGAAGATAAACTGATCCGCCTGATTGGCGATCCAGAAACGCGTTACCGCGAAGACCCAGTACGTATGCTACGTGCAATGCGCTTCGCCGCTAAACTGGATTTCGACATCGAAGAAGACACGGCTGACCCGATTGAAGAGTTAGCTCACCTTCTAAGAGATATCCCAGCAGCGCGCCTTTACGAAGAGTCTCTGAAATTACTGCAATCAGGTCACGGTTTAGAAACCTACCACTTGATGCGCGAGTACAATCTATTCCAACAGATGTTCCCAACGGTAGCGGAGCACTTCACCGAAGATTACGACTCACACACAGAGCAGATGCTTGATTTGGTTCTCGATTCAACCGACCTTCGCATCGAAGATGGTAAGCGAGTAAACCCAGCATTCATGTTCGCAGCGATGCTTTGGTACCCAATGAACAAGCTGGCAGACAAACTTGTCGCTGAACAGGGTATGGCACACTACGATGCGATCATGGAAGCGAGTAACATCATTCTAGATCAGCAAGTAAAGTCTATTGCGATTCCTCGTCGTCACACAGCAACCATTCGCGAAGTTTGGCAACTGCAACTTCGACTGCCTCGTCGCAACGGTAAACGCGCTGTTCGTCTAATGGAATTAAACAAATTCCGTGCAGGCTACGATTTCCTAGAAATGCGTGGTGAGATTGAAGGTGGCGAAACCAAAGAGTTAGCAAAATGGTGGGAGCGTTATCAGACTGCGGGTCGCAACATGCGTCAAGCAATGGCTAACGACGTTGCAGCACCATCAAAGTCAGGCCATCGTCGCCGTAAGACTTACCGAAACAAAAAGAGTAAGCAATCCGAATGATAACTGCTTACATTGCGGTCGGCAGCAACCTTGCCGACCCAGTTAGCCAAGCAAATTTGGCTATCGAAACGCTAAAAAGCCTACCGCGATCAACGTTTATTGCGACCTCTCAGCTATATAGTAGCACCCCAATGGGACCGCAAAATCAACCAGACTACATCAACGCGGTAGTCGCTATCCAAACCGAATTAACGCCAATTGAACTGCTTGATTGCACTCAAAAGATCGAACTAGAGCAAGGGCGCGTCCGTAAAGACGAACGTTGGGGACCAAGAACCTTGGATCTCGACATTGTGCTATACGGCAATGAGGTGATCGATTCAGAGCGCTTAATCGTTCCTCATTATGGAATGAAAGAACGAGAGTTTGTACTCTACCCGCTTGCTGAAATCGCACCAAGTTTACAACTCCCTGATGGGACTGAGCTGACAGAACTACTGAAAATAGTAGATAAGAACGGGCTCAATGTTTGGCAACAATAGCCAAGCGCATTAAGGAAAACCAATGAAAAAAGTAACCATTAACGACCTGATCAAATGCAAACGTGAAGGCCGTAAATTCGCGACTTCGACAGCTTATGATGCGAGCTTTGCTCAATTATTCGAAAGCCAAGAAATGCCAGTTCTGCTTGTCGGTGATTCACTGGGTATGGTTTTACAAGGCCATAACGATACATTACCAGTAACTGTTGAAGACATTGCTTACCATACTCGCTCAGTGCGTGCTGGTAGCCCGAACTGTCTTCTTATGGCTGACATGCCTTTCATGAGCTACGCAACGCCAGAACAAGCTTGTGAGAGCGCAGCTACCTTGATGCGTGCTGGCGCGAACATGGTAAAAATCGAAGGCGGAAGCTGGTTGGTTGATACTGTGAAAATGCTAACAGAACGCGCAGTACCAGTATGTGCGCACTTAGGCTTAACGCCTCAATCTGTGAACATCTTTGGTGGTTACAAGATTCAAGGTCGTGACGACGAGCAAGCCGACAAAATGGTTGCTGACGCGTTAGCACTGCAAAACGCAGGCGCTCAAATCGTTCTACTTGAATGTGTGCCAGCTTCATTGGCAAAACGAATTACAGAAGCTTGTGACGTACCGGTTATCGGTATCGGCGCAGGTAATGTTACCGATGGTCAGATCTTGGTTATGCATGACATGTTCGGTATTTCTGCGAACTACATGCCGAAGTTCTCTAAGAACTTCCTAGCAGAAACAGGTGATATGCGTAAGGCAGTAGCTCTATACAAAGAAGAAGTAGAGAGCGCGCGCTTCCCTGATGAAGCTCATACAATCGCTTAGGAGTAAGTATGCAAACTTTTGCTGAAATAGCGGCTCTTCGTGAGCAGATTAAACAGTTTAAGCGTGATGGACGTACGGTTGCTTTTGTACCGACAATGGGAAACCTGCATGAAGGCCACCTGACTCTGGTAAAGAAAGCTCGTGAACTGGCCGACATCGTTGTGGTAAGCATCTTTGTAAACCCAATGCAGTTTGACCGTGCAGACGACCTAAACAACTACCCTCGAACGTTAGAAGCAGATTTAAGCAAACTAACAGGTGAAGGGGTTGAGCTAGTATTTACACCAACGCCAGAGGTGATGTACCCAGATGGATTAGACAAGCAGACGTTTGTTGAGGTCCCTGGCATATCTCACATGCTTGAAGGTGCCTCTCGTCCAGGTCACTTCCGTGGTGTATCAACCATTGTCACTAAACTGTTTAATATCGTTCAGCCAGACTTTGCATGCTTCGGCGAGAAAGACTTTCAGCAACTTGCTGTTATTCGCCAGATGACCACTGATTTAGCATTAGACATTGAAGTTGTCGGCGTTGCGACCGTTCGTGAAATGGATGGTTTGGCAATGAGCTCTCGCAATAGCAACCTAACGATTGACGAGCGCCAACGAGCGCCCGTTTTAGCGCGTACTATGCGCTGGATCAGCAGCGCTATTCGTGGTGGTCGCGATGATTACGCATCAGTGATTGAAGATGCTACTGACCAGCTACGCGCTGCAGATCTTCAACCTGACGAAATCTTCATTTGTGATGCTAAAACTCTGCAAGCGATCACTTCAGAATCAACTCAAGCAGTGATTCTAATGTCGGCTTTCCTAGGTAAGACGCGTCTTATCGATAACCAAGTTCTCGATTTGGTAACGGAAACCAAAGAAGAAGTGAAAGAAGAAACGACTGAATAGTCGGCTTCTGCTCTTAACGCAAAACAAAAAAAGGTCGATGTTATATCGACCTTTTTCTTTACCTGTTACTTAGATGAACCAAAGGTTAGCTACGTAAGCCAATACCCTTTGTCACTAGGTAGTGTGCAATGCCATACAACAGCACGATAAACACACCTAGTACGCCAAACGACGTCACGATCCCCACATCAGACACACCCAAGAAGCCATATCTGAACGCGTTAACCATGTACACGATAGGGTTCAACTTCGATACACCTTGCCAGAATTCAGGCAATAGACTGATCGAGTAGAACACACCACCAAGGTACGTCAGCGGCGTTAAGATAAAGGTTGGGATAATAGAGATATCATCAAACGTGCGTGCGAATACCGCGTTAATCAAGCCACCCAAAGCGAATACTACCGACGTTAAAAATACCGTCGCAATGATCACGCCCCAATGGTCAACTTGTAAGTCGACAAAGAACAACGACACGAAGGTTACTATGGTACCCACTAACAAGCCACGAACCACACCACCCATTACGAAGCCGGCGATAATCACGTAGTTAGGAACAGGCGCTACAAGCAGCTCTTCAATGTTCTTCTGGAACTTGGCACTAAAGAACGATGAAGCAACGTTGGAATATGAGTTGGTGATCACCGACATCATGATCAGACCTGGAACAATGTATTCCATGTAGCTAAAGCCGTTCATTTCACCAATACGCGCACCAATCAGGTTACCGAAGATGATGAAGTAAAGCGTCATGGTAATCGCTGGCGGCACCAGAGTCTGCACCCAGATACGAGTAAAGCGATTGATCTCTTTGGTCAACAAACTGCAGAAAGCGGTCCAATATAGGCTGTACATATTATTTACTCCCCTCACGGACGATACTCACAAATAGCTCTTCTAGACGGTTTGCTTTGTTACGCATAGAGAGGACTTTAACCTGTTGCTCGCTCAATTGAGCAAAGATGGTATTCAAACCTAGGTTCTTGTCGATTTCGATTTCTAGCGAGCCATTGACCATCACTTGGCTATTCACGCCTTCAAGCTTAGGTTCAGTCGTGCCCTCTTCCAGATCCAGAATAAAGGTCTCAGCACTCAATTTGCCCAACAGCGCTTTCATTGTTGTGTTCTCAATCAGCTCACCGCGATTGATGATACCAATGTTGCGACACAGCATTTCTGCTTCTTCTAGGTAGTGCGTGGTCAAGATAATGGTAATGCCCTGCTTCTCATTGATCTCTTTTAGGAATTCCCACATTGAACGACGTAGTTCAATATCAACGCCTGCTGTCGGTTCATCAAGGATCAACAAATGAGGTTCATGCATCAATGCACGCGCGATCATCAAACGACGCTTCATACCACCAGACAAGTTACGCGCGCGTTCGCCACGCTTTTCCCACAGATCGAGTTGAGATAGGTACTTTTTCGCTCGCTCTTTCGCTAATGCTTTTGGCACGCCGTAATAACCCGCTTGTTGCAGCACGATCTGTTCAACGGTTTCAAACGGGTTAAAGTTAAACTCTTGAGGCACAAGGCCTAAGTTCTGCTTCGCCAATTCCAGATCGGTATCAATGTCGTAGCCGAACACTTTAACCTTGCCTGACGTTTTATTTACCAGTGAAGAGATAACACCAATGGTGGTTGATTTACCCGCACCATTGGGACCAAGTAGTGCGTAAAAGTCGCCTTTTTCTACTTGTAAACTAACGCCCTTAAGAGCCTCGAAGCCCCCAGCATAAGTTTTTCTTAATTGCTCAATTTCTAATGCATACATAGAGATAGACTGCCATTTGCTATAGATAAGATGTAGACGGCCGAGCTTGAGGAAGAGAGTAATGCTTAAAACGAACTAGCTGAAAGCTAACCCAAGATTTGTTTACTCGGCCATTTTGCGAACAAGTTTATCGTTGATTGACGATGAATACAAATATCGTGTGAGAGTTTCTTTCGAAAACAAATAAGCGTCTTGGCTACGTGAAGACTAAATCAACGTTCAATAAATATAAAAATGCCGCTAAGTGATTCACTTAACGGCATTAATGATCAGTCTTGAAGTGAGCGTCTATGGCTTATTCATATCAGGTCATTCATATCAGCTTATTACTGAAAAATTAAACTGACTCAAATTGATGCTCATCTCTGTCGACATAGCTTGTTGCTGCCGTCAGGGCTTCATATCTGAATCGATAAGTGTTGGATTCAGGTACTAGGTCAATCACGTGGAACTTCTCTAGTTGTTGACGAGTATTCTCATTAGGACACAGCAGATACACCTCACACTGCGCATCCAATGCATCTTTAATCGCATTCTCTAGCGCTAGGCCAACAGTGACATCAATCATAGGTACATCTGTCAGGTCTAGAATCATCGCTTCATAGTCAGAGATACTTGAGTGCTGACGTGAAATCGCCTTTGAAACGCTGAATATCATCGGCCCTGATAGGTAGAAGAATAGCACCTTACCATTGGCACTATCGAGTAACTGACGTTCGCTATCAGTCAATGGGATATCGTCTTCATCATCACCATCACTGATCGCCTTAACTTGTCTGGCTTGCTCTCGGCTTAATCTTTCAATAATCAGAATATTCGAGATAAACACACCCAGTCCAACGGCAATAATCAAGTCAACAAACACAGTCAATAGCATCACGCCGTACATCACGCCCATGCCGGCATAGCTAACCTTGTGCGCGCGCTGGATAAAGCTCCAATCTAGGATATTGAAACCAACATACATCGCGATACCAGCCAGCACTGCCATAGGAATCGGTTCTGTTAAACCACCTGCAACCAATACCACGAGCGCAAGTACTAAAGCTCGAATAACACCTGAAAGCGGAGAACGCGCTCCCACCTGAATATTGGTTACAGTCCCCATAGTGGCACCCGCGCCAGGTAGTGCACCAAACAGGCCAGAGATCATATTGGCAATGCCTTGGCCACGAAGCTCTTTGTCTGAGTCATGCTCTTTACGAGTCAATGAATCTCCGATAACCGCGGTCAAAAGCGTATCAATACAACCTAATGTACCAAGCACCAAGGCATCGATAACCATAGTCGTGAACTGTTCAGCGCTGATCGTAGGGATAACGAGGGAAGGTAAACCAGCTGGGATTTCACCAATACGGCGAATAGAGTCGGTATCAAAAATAATGACGGACAAGAGCGTTACAGCCACTAACGCGACCAGTTGAGCAGGCACATACTTACGATACTTAGCGGGGAAGCCAAAAAGAATACCGAGTGTCAGAGCACCTAGAAATAGCTCACTCACTTTTAAGTTTGCTAGCGTATCAGGTAAAGCAGAGAGCGTGCCCATTACACCACCGGATGGAGCGGCATGCCCTAACAATGGAGACAGCTGCAAGATAATCAGAATAACGCCAATGCCCGACATGAATCCGGAGATCACGCTATATGGCATCAAAGTGACGTATTTTCCTAGCTTTAACGTACCAAGTAATATCTGGAATGCACCGGCCATCATCACGACAGTAAAGGTCATTGCCATACCCGTTTCAGGATATTTAGCAACCATACTCGTCATTACGGCAGTCATGATCACCGTCATCGGGCCGGTAGGTTCAGAAATCAAACTACTCGAACCGCCAAACAATGCTGCAAATAGGCCAACCATAATGGCGCCCCACAAGCCAGCTTCAGCTCCCGCGCCAGAAGCAACACCAAATGCCAATGCTAAAGGTAATGAGATGATGGCTGTAGTAACACCACCAAACATGTCCCCTTTGAGATTGATATCCGTAAAACGACTTCCAAACAAAACACACCTTCCTGATGATGAAATGACAAACCTTATCACTTTAACAAATGTATCAAGTGTTCAGAAAGTGTTAATTCAATCACATTATTCATGTCTTATAACCGGATCATAGCTTCTACGCTAAGTTAATGATTTTAACGACGAGTACACGTCAGATGAGTACTATTTGACACAGTTTTTACGAGATTGAATTTGTAACATTGTGTATAGTTGAGATTCTTAATTAAGGGATGTAAGACGCAAAATGCCAGAGATTAAACAGCTTTTTGAAAACAACTCTAAATGGTCAGAAGAAATTCGATCTCAACGACCTGAGTATTTTACAACGCTTGAAGAGGGTCAAAGCCCTGGTTTTCTATGGATAGGTTGTTCAGATAGCCGAGTTCCAGCCGAGCGCCTGACTGGCTTATATTCTGGAGAACTGTTTGTTCACCGAAACGTGGCCAACCAAGTGGTTCATACAGACCTAAACTGTCTATCTGTTGTTCAGTACGCAGTAGATGTGCTTAAAGTGAAACACATTATTGTCTGTGGTCACTACGGTTGTGGCGGTGTTAACGCGGCGATTGATAACCCTAAACTTGGTCTTATCAACAACTGGTTACTGCACATCCGTGACAATTACCTAAAATACCGCAAGCAAATCGAGGGGCTTCCTCGTGAGCAATGGGGTGACAAGTTATGCGAAATTAACGTCGCAGAACAGGTTTATAACCTAGGTAACTCAACCATTATGCAAAATGCGTGGGAGCGTGGCCAAGACGTTGAAATCCATGGTGTGGTTTATGGTATTGGCGATGGCAAGCTACAGGACCTTGGCGTACGTTGCTCAAGTAACGATACTTTAGAGAACAGTCACTTAGATGCATTAAACAAGATCTTAACGACGCCTCTTCTTAGTCAACAAAGCTAACCCATTCCGTCATATATACAAAAAGCCCGCATCAAGCGGGCTTTTTAATGACTTCTAAACCACAAGCGTAATGATTACTCTTGAGGTACTACCTTACCGATGTACGGTAGGTGACGATATTTTTGTGCGTAGTCGATACCAACACCAACAACAAACTCGTCTGGGATCTCAAAACCAATCCATTTTGTATCGACAGTCACTTCACGGCGAGAAGGCTTGTCTAATAGCGTACAAATTTCGATAGACTTAGGACCACGTAGGCTCAGAATCTCTTTTACTTTAGTCAGCGTGTTACCTGTATCGATAATATCCTCTACAAGTAGAACGTCTTTACCTTGGATGTCGTCATCTAGGTCTTTCAAAATACGAACATCACGTGAGCTTTCCATGCTGTTGCCGTAGCTAGACGCAGTCATGAAATCAACTTGGTGAGTTAAATCGATAGCACGAGCAAGATCCGCCATAAAGACAAACGATCCACGTAATAAGCCAACTAAAACCAGATCTTCACTGCCTTGGTAGTGTTCCGTGATCTGTTTGCCTAGTTCGTTCACTCGATCCTGAACTTCTTGCTCAGAGATCATGACTTCAACTGTATGCTTCATACTGCTCTCATTTTGTTTGGTGATTGCGACAAGTGTAGACAGTTATGCCATGGGTGCCGCTCAATTTGTGCGTAAGTCTAGCACTGCTCAAATACCCACACCACCTTATGGTTCCAATTTACTGTGAGATTATCAATGAAATGTGCACTTGTGCCTTGTCTGATAGTCGCCTCCTTTCACATCAATGTGGATCACGCTTTATGTATCAAGTTTGATGTAACTGTCTATTAAATAAGCTCAAAGGATTGACCATTCGCATATGCACCATTACACTCATCTTGGCTTAAATAATAATAAAATCATTAATATAAAAATTTCGTTGGCAAGGAAAATAAAATGGACTCAATATCTAAGAGACCTAGAACTAGGCTTTCACCTTTAAAAAGAAAACTTCAATTGATGGAAATCGCTCTTGAGGTATTCTCTCGCCGCGGCATCGGTCGTGGTGGACACGCTGATATTGCAGACATCGCTCAGGTGTCTGTCGCAACGGTATTTAACTACTTCCCAACCCGTGAAGATCTGGTTGATGAAGTACTAAATCACGTTGTACGCCAATTCTCTAACTTCCTTTCAGACAATATCGATCTGGATATTCACGCAAAACAAAACCTACATAATATTGCGACTGAAATGGTGACGTTAGTGGCTCAAGATAGCCATTGGTTAAATGTATGGTTCGAATGGAGCGCTTCGACTCGTGATGAAGTATGGCCGCTATTCGTAACAACGAACCGTACTAACCAAATGTTAGTACAAAACATGTTTAGCAAAGCGATTGAACGCAGCGAAGTCTGTGACGATCACGACCCTAAACATCTAGCCAATCTATTCCACGGCATTTGCTACTCGCTATTCATCCAAGCGAAACGTGTAGAAACGCCAGAAGAGCTTTCAAGCTTAACGGATAGCTATTTGAACATGCTGTGCATTTATAAATAGATTTGAAATTCGGTCTTCGAAAAAAACTTAGGGATTGGCGTATTGCGTCAATCCTTTTTTGTTTTTAGCACTCGCTCTTCGTATCCCGGAGCGCAGCGTACTCGCATCTCGAAGTGAAACGTTACTGCTCTTTACCTCAGACATAAAAAAACCGCTGACGAATCAGCGGTTTTTAAAAACATTAGCGAGTGGCTAAAGGAGAATTACTTCTTCTTTTTCACTGCTTTCTTGTTTGGAAGGTCAGTGATTGAACCTTCGAATACTTCCGCAGCAAGACCAACAGACTCGTGTAGAGTTGGGTGAGCGTGGATAGTAAGAGCGATATCTTCTGCGTCACAACCCATTTCGATTGCTAGGCCGATTTCACCAAGAAGCTCACCACCGTTAGTACCAACAACAGCACCACCGATTACGCGATGAGTATCTTTATCGAAGATCATCTTAGTCATACCATCTGCACAGTCAGAAGCGATTGCACGACCAGAAGCAGCCCAAGGGAAAGTCGCCACTTCGTAGTTTAGGCCTTCCGCTTTCGCTTCTTTCTCAGTCTTACCTACCCAAGCAACTTCCGGCTCAGTGTACGCAATTGATGGGATTACTTTAGGGTCGAAGTAGTGCTTCTTACCAGAGATAACTTCAGCAGCTACGTGACCTTCATGCACACCTTTGTGAGCAAGCATTGGTTGACCAACAACGTCACCGATCGCGTGGATGTGAGGAACGTTTGTACGCATTTGCTTATCAACGTTGATGAAGCCACGCTCGTCAACTTCGATACCTGCTTTTTCAGCGTCGATAAGTGCACCGTTTGGAACACGACCGATAGCAACAAGAACAGCATCGTAGCGCTCAGCTTCAGCTGGTGCTTTCTTGCCTTCCATTGAAACGTAGATACCGTCTTCTTTCGCTTCAACTGCAGTTACTTTAGTCTCAAGCATTAGCTTGAACTTGTTCTTGATACGCTTAGTGAAGACTTTAACGATGTCTTTATCCGCAGCAGGGATAACTTGGTCGAACATCTCAACTACGTCTACTTTAGAACCTAGAGAGTGGTAAACCGTACCCATTTCAAGACCGATGATACCACCGCCCATGATAAGCAGTTTTTCAGGAACTTCTTTCAGCTCAAGTGCATCCGTAGAATCCCAAATACGTGGGTCTTCATGTGGAATGAAAGGAAGTTTGATTGGGCGAGAACCCGCAGCAATGATTGCGTTGTCGAAGTTAACAGTTGTTGCTTCGCCTTCGCCTTCAACAAGAATGCTGTTAGGACCAGTGAACTTACCGAAACCGTTAACAACAGTAACGTTACGCATCTTAGCCATACCGCCAAGACCGCCAGTTAGTTGATCAACTACTTTTTCTTTCCAGATACGGATCTTGTTGATGTCCGTTTGTGGCTCGCCGAATACAACGCCGTGCTCTGCCATCGCTTTAGCTTCTTCGATTACTTTAGAAACGTGAAGAAGTGCTTTTGATGGAATACAACCAACGTTTAGACATACACCACCAAGAGTGCTGTAACGTTCAACTAGTACTGTTTCTAGACCTAAATCCGCACAACGGAATGCCGCTGAGTAACCAGCAGGACCTGAACCAAGTACAACAACTTGGGCTTTAATTTCTTTGCTCATTGTGACCTCTTGTAGTCATTATCCCTAACAGGCTGAGTAGATGTTCTTAAAATTATTGGGCTTTCAAACAGGAAACATTTTACAGAGATGTTAACAGTGTGAAAGTAGCTTTAAGTTAGCCTGTGAGCTAGACAACAATTCCCCATCAGATTATGAGAAATGCAGGAAACTGTTGTCTAAAAATAGTCTTTATATAAAGAATTAAGGTGACCCGAAAGTCACCTTAATAATTACTTTCTCAATTACAGTACTAGACGACGAATGTCAGATAGTGCGCTGTTTAGGAAAGTAATGAAGCGTGCACCTTCAGCACCATCGATCACACGGTGGTCGTATGATAGAGACAGTGGAAGCTGTAGACGTGGTTGGAACTCTTTACCATTCCAAACTGGCTTAATTTCAGACTTAGATACACCTAGGATACCTACTTCTGGAGCATTTACGATTGGAGTAAATGCAGTACCGCCAATACCACCAAGGCTAGAGATTGTGAAACAACCGCCTTGCATGTCTGCCGCTGTTAGCTTACCAGAACGTGCTTTCTTAGAAACAGCCATTAGCTCTTCTGATAGCTCGTAAATGCCTTTCTTGTTCACGTCTTTGAAGACAGGAACAACTAGACCGTTTGGTGTATCAACAGCGATACCCACGTTTACGTACTTCTTAAGAATGATGCTTTCGCCATCTTCAGAAAGAGAAGAGTTAAACGCTGGGAATGCTTCTAGCGCTTTAGCGACAGCTTTCATGATGAACACAAGTGGAGTGATCTTCATGCCAGTGTCTTTCTTCGCTTCGATTGCGTTCTGTTCTTTACGGAATGCTTCTAGCTCAGTGATGTCTGCGTTGTCCCATTGTGTAACGTGAGGGATCATTACCCAGTTACGGTGCAGGTTAGCGCCAGAGATCTTCTTAATCTTAGAAAGCTTCTGAACTTCAGTTTCGCCGAACTTGCTGAAGTCAACTTTTGGCCATGGTAGTAGACCAAGAGCAGAACCGTCGCCGCCTTTGCCAGATGCAGCTGCACCAGACTCAAGACGCTTAAGTGCATCTTTAACGTAAGACTGAACGTCTTCTTTAAGGATACGGCTCTTACGACCAGTACCTTTAACCTTAGAAAGGTTAACGCCAAATTCACGAGCTAGACGACGAACTACTGGAGAAGCGTGCGCGTAGTCACCGTTCTCTTGGAAGTCGCCAGCTGCTGCTGGAGCCGCTGCAGGTGCTTCTGCTTTAGGAGCAGGTGCCGCCGCTGGAGCTGCTGCTTGTGCAGGTGCTGCAACAGGAGCAGGAGCTGCGCCTTCAACCGGAGTGCCGGCCACGACGAAAGTCATGATTAGAGAGCCAGTTGACACTTTGTCGCCAGCTGCAATCTTGATTTCTTTTACTGTACCAGCGAATGGTGCAGGAACTTCCATTGAAGCTTTGTCGCCTTCAACAGTAATTAGAGATTGCTCTTCTTCTACTGTATCGCCAACCGCTACCATGATTTCAGTAACTTCTACTTCGTCACCACCGATATCAGGAACGTTTACTTCTTTCTCAGCAGATGCTGCTGGAGCAGCTGCAACTGGTGCTGCCGCTGGAGCAGGAGCTGCTGCAACTGGAGCGCCAGAGCCCGCTACTTCACCTGTTTCTACAGAGAAAATCATTACTAGAGAACCAGTCGATACTGAGTCACCAGAAGCGATCTTGATTTCTTTAACGATACCAGCGAATGGTGCAGGAACTTCCATTGAAGCCTTGTCACCTTCAACAGTAAGAAGAGATTGCTCTTCTTCTACTGCGTCACCGATAGCAACCATGATTTCAGTTACTTCAACTTCATCACCGCCGATGTCAGGAACGTGAACTTCTTTAAGCTCAGCTGCCGCTGCAGGAGCAGCTGCAACTGGTGCCGCCGCTTCAACTGCTGGAGCAGCCGGTGCTGCTGCAGCACCTTCCGCAGGAGAGCCTGCCTCTTCAAAGATCATGATAAGAGAACCAGTAGAAACAGAATCGCCTTCTGCTACTTTGATTTCTTTAACGATACCCGCTTGAGACGCAGGAACTTCCATTGAAGCTTTGTCGCCTTCAACAGTGATCAGTGACTGCTCTTCTTCAACCTTGTCGCCAACGTTTACAAGAATCTCAGTTACTTCAACCTCGTCAGCACCGATGTCTGGTACATTAATTTCGATTGTCATTGTATTTACCTACCTTAATGCCAGTCTTATGCGTATTGCGGGTTAGTTTTTTCAGTGTCGATATCGAATTTAGCAATTGCTTCAACAACTACAGATTTCTCGATGTCACCACGTTTAGCCAGTTCAGTTAGAGCTGCAACTACGATGTAGCCAGCGTTAACTTCGAAGTGACGACGTAGGTTTGCACGGCTGTCAGAACGGCCGAAACCATCTGTACCAAGTACTTTGTAAGACTCAGTTGGCATGTACGCACGTACTTGCTCAGCGTAGTTCTTCATGTAGTCAGTCACTGCGATTGCAGGTTCTTTACCAAGAACAGTCGTGATGTACGGTACTTTCTCTTCAGCTTCTGGGTGAAGCATGTTGTCACGCTCTACCGCTTGGCCGTCACGAGTTAGTTCGTTGAACGACGTTACTGAGAATACGTCAGATGCTACGCCGTACTCTTCGCTTAGAATTTCAGCCGCTTTACGCGCTTCGTTCATGATAGTACCAGAGCTCATTAGTTGAACTTTGCCCTTAGCACCAGCGTGAGATTCAAGCTTGTAGATACCTTTACGGATGCCTTCTTCAGCGCCTTCTGGCATTGCTGGCATTGCGTAGTTCTCGTTCATTACTGTTAGGTAGTAGTAAACGTTCTCTTGCTCAGGACCGTACATGCGACGGATACCGTCTTGCATGATTACCGCTAGCTCGTAAGCGAACGTTGGGTCGTAAGAGATACAGTTAGGGATAGTGTTCGCTTGGATGTGCGAGTGACCATCTTCGTGCTGTAGACCTTCACCGTTCAGTGTTGTACGACCTGCAGTAGCACCTAGTAGGAAGCCACGAGCTTGTTGGTCGCCTGCTAGCCATGCCATGTCACCAATACGTTGGAAACCGAACATTGAGTAGTAGATGTAGAACGGGATCATCGGTAGATCGTTTGTGCTGTATGAAGTTGCAGCAGCAACCCATGAAGCCATAGAACCTAGTTCGTTGATACCTTCTTGAAGAACTTGACCAGACGTTGCTTCTTTGTAGTAAGAAACGATGCCTTTATCTTCAGGTGTGTATTCTTGACCGTGTGGGTTGTAGATACCAACCTGACGGAATAGACCTTCCATACCAAATGTACGAGCTTCATCACAGATGATAGGAACGATGTTCTTACCAATGTTCTTATCTTTAAGAAGGATGTTTAGCGTACGTACATAAGCCATAGTTGTAGAGATATCACGCTTCTGTTCACCTAGTAGAGGTGCGAATGCGTCTAGCTCAGGAACTTTGAATTCTTGAGTAAATTTAGGCAGACGTGCAGGTGTGTAACCGTGTAGAGCGTTACGACGAGCGTGCATGTATTCGTACTCAGGCGTACCTTCTTCCAATTTCAGGTAAGGAAGTTCAGCGATCTTCTCATCTGAAAGGATGTCTTCTAGGCCTAGGCGATCACGTAGGTGTTGAACATGAGTCATGTCCATTTTCTTAACACCGTGTGCAATGTTCTTACCTTCAGCTGCATCACCCATGCCGTAACCTTTAACAGTCTTAGCTAGGATTACAGTCGGCTTACCGTTTGTCTCTTTAGCATTGTTGAATGCAGCAAACAGTTTAGAAGAATCGTGACCACCACGCTTAAGAGCGAAGATTTCGTCATCAGTCATGTCTGCAACTAGTGCAGCTGTTTCTGGGTACTTACCAAAGAAGTGCTCACGTACGTATGCGCCATCTTTAGATTTGAATGTTTGGTAGTCACCATCGATAGTTTCGTTCATTAGTTGAAGAAGCTTACCAGTAGTGTCTTTAGCTAGTAGAGAATCCCAGTTGCTACCCCAGATAACTTTAACAACGTTCCAACCTGCACCTTTGAATAGGCCTTCAAGTTCTTGGATGATGCTACCGTTACCCATTACAGGGCCGTCTAGACGCTGTAGGTTACAGTTGATTAGGAAACATAGGTTGTCTAGCTTCTCACGCGCAGCGAAAGAGATAGCACCACGTGATTCTGGCTCATCCATCTCACCGTCACCTAGGAACGCGTATACGCGTTGCGCTGAAGTTTCTTTCAGGCCACGGCCGTCAAGGTACTTAAGGAAGCGCGCTTGGTAGATAGCAGAGATAGGGCCAAGACCCATAGATACTGTCGGGAACTGCCAGAACTCAGGCATCAGTTTCGGGTGCGGGTAAGAAGGGATACCTTTACCATCAACTTCTTGACGGAAGTTATCTAGCTGTTCTTCAGTTAGACGACCTTCAACGAATGCACGAGAGTAGATACCTGGAGAGATGTGACCTTGGTAGTAAACTAGATCGCCACCGTCTGTCTCGTTTGGAGCACGGAAGAAGTGGTTGAAACATACTTCGTAGAACGCTGCTGCTGACTGGTAAGAAGCCATGTGACCACCAAGGTCTAGGTCTTTCTTAGAAGCACGCAATACGATCATGATTGCGTTCCAGCGAATAATCGAACGAATACGACGCTCAAGAGTTACGTCACCAGGGTAAGCTGGCTCTTGTGCTGCTGGAATTGTGTTGATGTAGTTTGTGTTGATGCCTGTAGCCATATCAACACCATCTAAACGTGCTTTATCTAGAACTTGTTCTAGTAAAAACTGTGCACGTTCTACACCTTCTTCACGTACTACTGACTCAAGAGCTTCTAACCAATCTTGAGTTTCCAGAGCATCAACGTCATGCTTCATGTCAGACATGGCGATCTATCCTTTTTGTTAGTTGGATTCTACTAAACACGTAAAAAGCCGAAGTATTACGGCTATTTACCCTGTTGAATTCGACGTAGAGAACGTTCGCGGCGCGACTCTTCCTTCGTCAAATCCAGCAATGTTTCTTCGATGTAAGCTAAATGAGAGTGTGACATTTCACGTGCCTGTTCTGGCTGCCCTGAAACAATCGCATCTACAATGTTAGCTCGATGTATACTCACTTTCTCCACAACGTCTTTACGACGATGCAACAGCTTTAAATTCTCTAAGACGTTTTGTTCGAGTAACGGAGCCAAGCTACGAACAATGTGCAATAACACCACATTGTGCGCTGCCTCTGTTAAAGCAATAAGAAAAGCCATCACCGCTGCAGATTCGGCTTCAATATCACCCTTTTCTTGCGCGCCGTGAATTTTTTCTTGGCAGGCTTGAATACGAGCAAAGTCTTCATCAGTGCCACGCAATGCCGCGAAGTAAGCCGAAATCCCTTCCATCGCATGACGCGATTCCAACAAGTCTAGTTGGGTTTCAGAATGGGACGACAACAAATTAAGCAAAGGATCTGAAAAGCTTTTCCAGATATTTTCGCTAACAAACGTACCTCCACCTTGACGGCGAGTAAGCAAGCGTTTTGCTTCTAAACGTTGTATCGCTTCTCGGATCGAAGGACGAGACACATCGAACTGTTTCGCCAGTTCGCGCTCAGGCGGCAGCTGCTGCCCTGGAGCCAGTGTTCCTTCCACTATCAACCTTTCTAACTCTTGTTCGATAACATCGGAGAGTTTTGGCTGACGAATCCTTTGATAAGCCATAGTTTGTTGTTCTTCTTTTTCTTCGCTGACAATTGGTAATACCAATTTTAAGTTGGGCAGAAATTAACATAATTAAAACGACACTGTCCAGCCTAAAATTGACCTGCATCATAGAATACAGCGTGAATTAACCATGATTTAACAAATGAAATTTAAAACAGCAACCAAATTGGTCTTACCATTTACAGGGGTAATACTTTTGGGGAGTGTTCGTGCTAGAAAGTTTCAGGATAAAAATGAATTGTTTCAGAAAGATTAGTGTCACTCGTTTAAAAATCGAACCAAGCGCACATTTAGGGTGGAAATTCTGTTCATAAGTTTTAATAAATGAGTGTTTGATAAGTTCGTCACACTCTCAATTTATTGATGCTCCCCGTCCGACCACTTCCTTTACAAAAGCACAACAAAAATTCACAAACAATTATGCTCATCGTTGATTATCTAGAGCCCTTCAATGAGCAGAGTCTTGTTGTGAATTCGGATTTAGAAACTCAGTTGGCCTTGATATTTCTTCCAATCAAAAACCAAACCGGGGTCAGTCTTTCGTAGCGGAGCGATGTATTGATGGCCAGTGATACGCTGACGCGTAATCTGCGGGAAGTTCGACACCAATGTCTCCGTTAATTGAGCCAAAGATTGGTATTGCTGCTCGGTATAAGCAACAAAGTCACTGCCTTCCAGTTCAATACCAATAGAGTAGTCATTACATCTTTCACGGCCAGCGAAGCTCGATTGACCCGCATGCCAAGCTCGGTCTAAGAAAGAGACGAACTGCACCACTTCCCCATCACGACGAATCAAGCAATGCGCCGAAACGCCCATTTGGTGAATCACCTTAAAAAACGGATGTTCGACAGGGTCAAGTTTTCCCGTAAAAAACTGTTCAATGTAAGGCCCACCAAATTGACCCGGAGGCAAGCTAATGTTGTGAACCACCAGCAGAGAGATATCGTCGGCACTAGGCCTTGCATCAAAATACGGGGAAGGAACATGCCGAGCGTTGTCGTACCATCCGTTGGAGCTGATCGTCATCTTGGTCTCACTTTCTTTTCTGCTAGCACAATAAGATGTGACCTTGCCCATAGAGCAGTCGCGCTAGCCTCTTTAATTTGAAGTTAAGCAAGAGTATCATTCCATTCCCACTCCCTTTCAAGATTAGATTTGCGATGAAAAACACACATAACAGCCACCAACGCCTTGACTACTTAAAAGAGCAACTGCCTCTAGAGATCACTCGTGCAGTAGCCGAGACTATCAAAGAAGACCTAGGTGGCACGTTAGATCCAGCGGCTGACATCACAGCAAGTCTAATCCCAGCAGACGCAATCAACAGCGCAACCATCATTACTCGTGAGCACGGTGTGTTCTGTGGTAAAGCTTGGGCTGATGAAGTGTTTAAGCAACTGGGCGGTGAAGTGACTATCGAGTGGAATGTAGAAGATGGCGACAAGGTTGAACCAAACCAAACACTTTGTACCTTAACAGGTCCAGCACGCGCGCTATTAACGGGTGAGCGCAACGCAATGAACTTCATTCAAACGCTATCTGGTTGTGCGACTACGACGGCTACCTACGCGGACAAAATCAAACACACAGAGTGCCGCCTGTTAGATACTCGTAAAACGATACCTGGCCTGCGCAGCGCACTAAAATACGCAGTCGCTTGTGGCGGCGGTTTCAACCACCGTATCGGTGTTTTCGATGCCTACCTAATCAAAGAAAACCACATCATCGCATGTGGCGGTATTGAAAAAGCTATCTCAACAGCAAAAGAGCTTAACCCAGGTAAGCCAGTAGAAGTGGAAACCGAAAGCCTAGAAGAGCTAGAGCAAGCTATCAACGCGGGCGCAGACATCATCATGCTAGACAACTTCACTACTGACATGATGCGTGAAGCTGTGAAGATCAACGCTGGCCGTGCTGCACTAGAAAACTCTGGCAACGTGACGTTAGACACCATCGCTGAGTTCGCTGAAACGGGTGTCGACTACATCTCAGTAGGCGCTTTAACCAAGCACCTAAAAGCAATGGATCTATCCATGAGATTCAAAGCATAATTGACTGAATAATAAATAATTTATGTGAAGGCACTGTTTATAACGGTGCCTTGTTTATTGCCTGAATTATCAGTATTTCAAGCAGTTATTTAAGCTGATCGCATAATTTTGCCTGCTATATGAAACACTACACCAATAAACACCAAACCACTCGCGACCTCGCCTGAACACCATTCCACTACCCCATCTCAACTTCTATTCTTTCCATCAACCAGTGCCTGCACTGAAACAAACTAAAGAATGGAATTAGACAATGAATAACAAGAACAAAAGAACGAACCAAAAAGGCTTTACGCTGATTGAATTGATGATTGTAGTGGCCGTGATTGGAGTATTGTCTGCAATTGCGGTACCTGCATATCAAGACTATGTAAAAAAAGGAGCTCTAGGGGCAGCACTAGCAACATCTTCTGCTTTTAAAACAATAATCGAGGATGAAATTGCATTTAATGGTTCTTTCCCATCAGCAATTTCGGATAGTTTTAGTATCGGTAGTCTAGATGTAAGTGCTGCATCAGGGTCAACATCTGGCTCTATTATTGCCACAATCAACGAAGGCGTTGCTAGCGGTGCTTCTATAACACTTCAACGAGATGCTAATGGTACTTGGACTTGTGAAAACTCCGAATCGACTATCACAATAAATGGCTGCTCATAAGTGCTAACCAACCTCCCAACCGTTCTACGTCAGGCCGACTTACTCAGCCTGACTCAAGAACAAGCCGTGGCGGAACATGTACAAGCTTCAGGTATTTCGACACCTGAAGCTTTGCTCGTTCTAGATTTGTTCAGCGGTGATTCCTTAGCAAACAACATTAAAACCATCTTCGGTTTACCGTTAGTACAACTTACCAATGTTGATTATGAAGTCTTATGTGATCAATTAGGGCTTCGTGAACTGATAACCAAGTATCGTGCGATACCAATTTCAGTCTCTAACTCTACTCTCACGCTGGCTTCAGCTGACCCTACCGACTTGCAAGCGGAAGATGACTTTCGATTCGCAACCGGATTACAGATCGAATTGGTTGTCGCCAACTACTCCGAATTAGAAGGCGCTATACGCAAGCTGTATGGCCGTTCTATTTCAGGGCAAGATTCCAAACGCAAAGAGATCACTCAAGATGAACTCGCCAATCTTGTTGAGGTGTCTGACGATGAGATAGCGTCGATTGAAGATCTCAGCCAAGACGATTCCCCTGTCAGCCGCTTTATCAATCAGATACTGGTCGATGCGGTGCGTAAAGGTGCATCAGATATCCACTTCGAACCTTATGAAGAGCGCTACCGAGTACGACTGCGTTGTGATGGCATCCTTGTCGAGATCCAACAACCCGCCTCTCACTTAAGTCGTCGTCTATCAGCTCGCTTAAAGATCCTCGCCAAGCTTGATATCGCTGAACGTCGCTTACCTCAAGACGGTCGTATTAAGTTACGCTTGAACGACGAACTCGCGATAGATATGCGTGTATCAACTTTGCCGACCTTGTGGGGTGAAAAGATCGTTCTTCGACTGCTTGATAGTAGTGCGGCCAATCTAGATATCGATAAGTTAGGTTACACCGAAGATCAAAAAGCACTCTACCTCGATGCCCTGAAACGCCCACAAGGTATGATCTTAATGACAGGCCCAACCGGCAGCGGAAAAACCGTCTCCCTTTATACTGGCCTTCGCGTGCTCAACACTACGGAACGCAACATCTCAACAGCCGAAGATCCGGTGGAAATTAACCTGTGTGGTATCAACCAAGTACAAGTAACACCTAAGATCGGCTTTGGGTTTGCTGAAGCACTGCGATCATTTTTACGACAAGATCCTGATGTTGTGATGGTTGGAGAGATCCGCGACTTGGAAACCGCAGAAATCGCGATCAAAGCATCGCAAACCGGTCACTTAGTGCTTTCGACACTGCACACTAATTCCGCCGCAGAAACCGTCACTCGACTCGCTCATATGGGGATAGAACCCTTTAACCTCGCTTCATCATTGAGTTTGATTATCGCCCAACGACTGGCAAGACGATTGTGCAACCACTGCAAAGAAACTGACGATTCACCAGGCATATTTCTGCGTCACTCGATTCCTAACAGCCAAACCATCTACAAAGCGAGTCCTCAAGGTTGCAATGAGTGTAATCAGGGTTATTCGGGGCGAGTGGGTATCTATGAAGTGATGCCGTTTAGCGAACAACTGAAAAGCAGCCTGATCGACAAACCGAACGCGTTAGCCATTGAAAACTTGGCACGTCGAGAAGGCATGAGAACTCTGCAAGAGTCAGGGTTAGATAAGTTGCTTGAAGGCACCACCAGCTATCAAGAACTGCAACGTGTTCTGTACATATAAACCAATGGAGCACCAATGAGTAGCAAGTCCAAACAATCACAATTAAAAAGCTATCACTGGAAAGGCATTAACAGCTCAGGCAAAAAAGTGTCTGGGCAGACCTTAGCGCTCACCGAGTTGGAAGTACGAGAAAAGCTCAAAGAACAGCATATTCAGATTAAGAAAATCAAAAAGAAGAGTATTTCAGCCGTCACTCGTTTAACCCATAGAGTCAAAGCCAAAGACATCACTATTTTAACTCGCCAACTGGCTACCATGTTGGCGACTGGTGTGCCGATCGTGCAAGCCATCAAGTTGGTGTCAGACAATCACCGCAAAGCTGAAATGAAATCGATTCTATCGCATATCTGCAAAGGTGTAGAAGCCGGAACGCCAATCTCAAAAGCGATGCGAACCGCAAGTCGTCACTTTGATGACCTATACACTGATTTGGTCGCGACAGGCGAGCTCTCCGGTAACCTTGCACAAGTATTTGAACGCTTGGCGACCTATCGTGAAAAGAGTGAGCAACTAAAATCCAAGGTTATAAAGGCTCTCATCTACCCAGCAATGGTTGTAGCGGTCGCCCTTACCGTTTCCTACTTAATGCTGACCATGGTGATTCCAGAGTTTGAGTCGATGTTTTCCGGCTTTGGCGCCGACCTGCCTTGGTTCACTCAACAAGTACTCTACCTTTCCCATTGGATGCAGGCTTACAGCTTTTATACTGCCGTAGGCATAGGGCTTGTTGTCCTGATTATTTACCAACTGTGTCAGCGTTCCTACTCGATCAAACTGTCTGTTAGTCGGCTAGGATTACGCTTTCCTGTTCTTGGTGGCGTATTAGCCAAAGCCTCTATTGCCAAATTCAGCCGAACCTTATCAACCAGCTTTAGTTCTGGCATTCCGATTTTAATGAGCCTTAAAACCACAGCCAAAACCGCAGGCAACCTGCATTATGAATCGGCCATCATTGAGGTTCACCGAGAAACGGCTGCTGGCATGCCAATGTATATCGCAATGCGCAATACCAACGCCTTTCCTGAAATGGTGTTACAGATGGTGATGATCGGTGAAGAGTCAGGAAACCTTGATGATATGCTCAATAAAGTAGCCTCCATTTACGAGTTTGAAGTCGACAACACCGTCGACAATTTAGGCAAGATTCTAGAGCCACTGATCATCGTATTTTTAGGGACAGTTGTTGGCGGGCTTGTGGTTGCGATGTACTTACCGATCTTTAATCTTATGAGTGTGTTAGGATAGTTAAAAGCAACTAAACACCCATGAGCAACAATCTCTGCTCACCTTGATTAAGTGGTAAAGGACACTATGGAAGTATTTCACTACTATCCTTGGCTATTCCCCGTATTAGCTTTCATTTTTAGCCTTCTTATCGGCAGCTTCCTCAACGTAGTCATACACCGTTTGCCAATTATGATGGAGCGTGAATGGCAACAAGAGTGCTCGGAATATTTCTCTCAATATAAAATTCCAGCGCCAGAGGGAAAGTTCAACCTCAGCATTCCTCGCTCTACCTGCCCGAAGTGCAAAACCCAATTAAGAATCGTCGACAATATCCCAGTCTTAAGCTGGTTGTTCTTAAAGGGTAAGTGCCATAGCTGTGCTAATCCAATCAGTGCTCGCTACCCTTTGGTCGAACTGCTTACCGCAATACTTTGCACAATGGTTGCTAGCCACTTTGGTTTCAGTTACTACGCCATTGCTTTGATTTTTTTCACCTTCGCACTGATTACCGCGACCTTTATCGATCTCGATACCATGCTGTTACCCGATCAAATCACCTTGCCTTTAGTATGGTCCGGTATCGCTTTAGCATTGTTTAATATCAGCCCAGTATCGCTGCAAGATTCTGTGGTTGGCGCAATGGCTGGCTACCTGGCTCTGTGGTCTGTTTATTGGTTGTTCAAACTACTGACAGGCAAAGAAGGCATGGGTTACGGTGACTTCAAACTCCTGGCTGCGCTTGGCGCATGGCTTGGTTGGCAGCACCTACCGATGATCATCCTTTTATCTTCGCTTGTTGGCCTTGTGTTTGGTTTGATTCAACTTCGCTTGAAACAGCAAGGCATAGATAAAGCCTTTCCATTTGGGCCCTACCTTGCGATTGCGGGTTGGGTAAGCTTGATGTGGGGTAACGACATCATGGGTTGGTATTTCACTTCTGTACTAGGAATTTAACCATGGCAATCATTATCGGATTAAGCGGCGGTATCGCCAGTGGCAAAACCACGGTCGCTAACCTGTTCAATGAGCATTTTAATATTGATATTGTTGATGCTGATATCGTGGCACGTGAAGTGGTTGCGCTGGGCAGTGACGGTTTAAAACAGATTACAGAACACTTTGGTGAGTCTATCTTGCTTGAAGATGGAACTCTCAACCGAAGTCGACTGCGTGAGCTGATCTTCTCTGATCCTAAAGAGAAGCAGTGGCTCAATGATCTTCTTCATCCCATGATCCGTGACAAAATTGACAGTGACCTGTCTAAAATCACATCCCCGTATGGTTTATTAGTTGCACCGCTATTGGTGGAAAACCAAATGCAAGGCATGGCCGATCGCGTTTTAATCGTTGATGTGCCTACAGAAGTGCAAATAGAACGCACAATGAGTCGTGACAATGTTTCGAAGGAACAGGTTGCATCAATTTTAAAATCACAGGCTTCAAGAGAACAACGCTTAGCAGTTGCAGATGACGTGATTAAAAACCATACTAAAAACCAAGAACTTTTGCCTCAAATCACAGATTTACATCAAAAGTATCTGGCAATCAGTGCTGTAGATGGGTCAGAATAGAACAATGTTGAATGAAGGTTTGCTCGATGATCACCCATAAATTTGAACATCCTCTAAATGAGAAAACAAGAATCTACTTAAGAGTTGAATCGCTCTTGAGGCAGCTACACTTGTCTTCTACATTTTCCGATGCTCAACAGTATCAACTCTTTTTCCGTTCCATCTTTGATCTGATTGAAATCTTCGAACAGATCCAACTCAAGAGCGAACTCGCAAAAGATATTGAGAAGCAACGTGTAACCTACAAAAGCTGGTTGGATGTTGAAGGTGTCGATCAAGAGATGCTGACATCACTACTTAATGACATTGGTAACATCTATCGTGATCTGATGCAGGCAGAACGTTTTGGCCAATCACTTAAAGAAGACCGCTTCCTGAGTGCGATTCGCCAGCGCTTTAATCTTCCAGGTGGCTCATGCTGCTTTGATTTACCGGCACTGCATTATTGGCTGCACCTTCCTCTTGATAAGAGAATGCGAGATGCTAAAGCTTGGATGGACAGCTTACAGCCTCTGTATGAAGCGCTAACACTGTGGTTGAAGCTCACCAGAGAAACGGGTCACTTCAAAGAGCAAATCGCTCGTGCTGGCTTCTTCCAGAGCGATGCAGATGAAGCGAATATCCTTCGTCTTTCTATTCCGATGCAATACGGTGCCTACCCGATGATCTCCGGTCACAAGAACCGCTTTGCTGTTAAGTTCATGAGCTTTGAAACTGGGCAAGCCTGTACTCAAGACATCGAATTTGAATTGGCAATCTGCACCTAATTAATTTCCTTTTATAGTTTGGCTTGAGTCCTCACTCGAGCCTAAACTCACTATTATTACACCTTCAAATTAAGAATCACTATGTCGAAGAAAATCACCATCGTTAAATGCCCTCAATGTAATGCTGACGTTGAATGGGGCGAACAAAGCCCGCACCGCCCGTTTTGCAGCAAGCAATGTCAGATGATTGATTTCGGTGAATGGGCAGACGAAGAGAACAGCATCGCTGGCGCACCAGATATGTCAGATAGCGATGGTTGGTCGGAAGATCCGCACTAAGCGAGTAGCGAGTAGCGAGTAGCGAGTAGCGAGTAGCGAGTAGCGAGTAGCGAGTAGCGAG